>NZ_DBNGPQ010000032.1:0-43678 GCF_057122925.1 Umezawaea sp.
CCAGTACACCGAGGCCAGCCGGGACGCGTTGAACCAGTTCCAGGTGCCCGGTCAGCCGCCGAACTTCGAGGTCACCGCGACCTCCTCCACGGTCGGTGCCCCGGTGGGCACCGGTATCCCCGGGCTCGGCAACGCCACCCCCGGCATCCCCGGCGGCAGTGCCGTCGGGTCGCCGGTCGGTGGTGTCGGTGGTGTTCCCGGTGGCGGTGTCCTGCCGCCCCCGCAGCTCCCCGGTGGCGGCACGCAGCTGCCCCCCGGTGGTGGCACGGGCATCGCGCCGCCGGTTCCCGGTATCGGCACGGTCGTCAACCCGCCCGCCGCGGCGGGCATCCCCAAGGGGGGTGGCGGTATCGGTCCCGGTCTGGGGATCGGGCTCGGGTTGGCCGGTGCCGCGGGGCTGGGTGCGGTGGCCGCCACGGCCAAGGGCGCGCGGCTCGTGCGGGGCACCGGTGGACCCGGTACCGGTGCCGCGCCGAAGGTTCCTGTGGTGAAGCCCGGTGTGCCCGGTGTGGGTGGCAACGGCACGATCGGTGGCGCGGGCAAGTCCGGTGCCGCCGGGATGCCCGGTGTGCCGGTGGACGGCGACGAGCGCGCGAACCGCGGCACGGGTGCGGCGGGTGCGGCCGGGGCGGCTGCTCGCGGTGGCGCCGTGCGCGGTGGTGCCGGGTCGATGATGCAGCCCGCCGCCGCGGCGGGCGGGCGGGGTGCCGGCGGTGACGAGGACGAGGAGCACGTGCGCAAGTACGGGGTCGACTCGGACGACGTCTTCGGCGACGATCGGATGGTCGTGCAGTCCGTCATCGGTGAGGAACCCCAGAACAAGTGACGTCCACGGGCTCGGTCGTGCTTTCCACCCTGGAGTTCGACGTCGTGTGGGAGGCCGCCCGCCTGACTCGGCGCAACGTCGCCCTCGACGTGCCCAGCCCCGGGATCACCCACGCTGAGCGCGCGGAGTTCGTGCGGAACGCGTGGGCGTCGCTGGAAGGTCGTGACCTGGCCCGTGGTGGTCGGGTCGCGGCCGAGATCGCGGACGCGCTGGCGCTGCTGGGCAACCCGCAGGTGTCGATCGACCTCTGGATCTGGGCGGGTGGCCGGAAGATCAAGGGGCTGGCGGCCTCGGCGGGTGAGGACGCGGTGCTCGCCGTCGTCGACGGCGCCGAGGTGTGGCTGATCGAGGCACGGGGCAGCGCGCTGGCGGAGGCCGCCGTGTCCGTCGCGGGCGACATGCCCGCGGGCTTCGGGCGCTCGATCAGCCTGCCGAACGACGTGCTGCGCGAGGCGTCGGACGAGGCGGGCCGCAACCCGGAGAAGCTGGTGCTCGCCTTGGAGCGCAAGGGTTTGCCGTTGAGCGACGCGCAGGAGTTGGCGCGCATGGCCGAGGGCATGGGCACGCGCGGCCAGTTCGGTGCCGAACGCGGGCAGCACGGCGGACCCCCGGTGCGCGCCGGGCGGGTGGTGGCGTTCCACGACACGACCTCCGGCCGCTTCCTGCACCAGGTCCGCCCCAGCACGGACGGTCGGAACTGGAGCACGATCACGCCCGTCGACAACGCGCGCCTCGCGGCCTGCGTGTGGGAGCTCGTGCAGGAGGTCTGACCGCGGAACCGCGCCGCGCGCCACCGCGTCGATCCCGGTGTGGGACTCCGGGTGTCGAGTGAACCGAGCGACCTCTCCGGATGACTTTCCGCGATAAGCCGCGTCCGCGCCGCGGAACGGCTCTAGCATTCGAATGAACCATTCGAAGGGGGTTGGTGTGGCGGTCGCGAAGTTCAACGCCGAAGCGATGGACCAGTGCCGGAGCACGGTCTCCAGTCAAGCCGGACAATTCGGCGCGGTGGGGGACGGGTTCACCAACCTGTACGGAAATCCGGGCATCTTCGGCACGCTGGCGGGTTCCGGTGCGGTGGCGTCCGCCGCGTCGGGCGTGGACGAGGCCGCGGGCACCGAGTTCGCCGCCGCCGAGACGCTGCTCGGCAAGGTCGAACGGGCGCTCGACACGATCCAGCAGGCCGTCGCGAACATCGACGTCGACGGCGCCGACAACTTCCGGGCGGTGTGACCTGTGAGCGCGAAGGACGAGGTGGCGGCCCTGCCCGGCGGGCAGGCGGTCGCCGCGCTGGCGGAGAAGGTGGACGCGGCGCAGCCCGAGGCGGTGCGCGAGATCGCCACCCGCTGGAAGGAGGCCGCGGCGAAGTGCGGCGACAGCGGGAACGCGGTGCAGCGGTCGGTGAACCAGCTCGACGGCGCCTGGGAAGGCGGGTCGGCTGATGGATTTGTCGCCTACATGGGTGAATTCACCAAGAGTGGCAATTCGCTCAAGGACGCGTTGACCAATGCCGCCGCCGATCTGGAATCG
The DNA here is from genome assembly GCF_057122925.1 of Umezawaea sp. Lineage (NCBI taxonomy): Bacteria > Bacillati > Actinomycetota > Actinomycetes > Pseudonocardiales > Pseudonocardiaceae > Umezawaea > Umezawaea sp. Next base: position 2,357 of record NZ_DBNGPQ010000032.1, read on the forward strand.
GTGGCCGGGGCGTTGGAAACGGCCAAGACTTCGATCACCCGCATCTGCGAGGACCTGTTGAGCGCCGCGAAGCAGGCCCGGCAGAAGAACGCCGCGATGCCGCCCGAGGACGTCGACGGGATCATCAGCGCGCTGTGCGCCGACGCGGCGGGGGACGCCGGGCCGATGATCGAGACGGTCGAGAACGCGGTGAGCACGGCCGCGGGAGCGCTGAAGGGGAGGGCTTCGGGCATCGCGCCGAAGTTCTCGACCATGGCCGACCCCGGCGTGCAGGTGTTCGTGCCCGCGCCCGACAACCCGATCCAGTGGACCCCCACGCCGGAGGCCGGGACCACGACCTCCGCGGCCGGGACCGCGCCCGTGCCGCAGGAGGCCGCGCCCGCCGCGGCCCAGCAGACCGGAAGCGGGTCGTCCGGCGGCGGCTCCGGCTCCGGTGGCGGAGGAGGAGGCTTCAGCGGCGGTGGTGGCGGAGGAGGAGGCGGTGGCTTCGGCGGGTTCGGCTCCAGCGGCCCACCCCCGTCCAGCGGCCCGCCCCCCGGCAACGTCGACCAGTGGATCCGGGAAGCCATCAAGATCTTGCAGGCCAACGGGATCCCGGTCACCGAGGAGAACATCGACGAGATCTGGACGATCATCGAGAAGGAGTCCGGCGGCAACCCGCACGCGCTGAACGACTGGGACTCCAACGCCGCCGCGGGCACGCCGTCGAAGGGGCTGATGCAGTGCATCGACCCCACGTTCCAGGCGCACAAGCTGCCGGGGCACGACGACATCTACAACCCGGTGGACAACATCATCGCCGGGGTCCGGTACACGTTCTCGCGCTACGGCGGGTTCGAGGGGCATCCCGGACTGGCGTCCATGGCCGGTGGCGGCGGGTACCAGGGGTACTGAGGCGAACCGGCCCCGGTCGCGCCGCGCGGCACTAGCCTGGCGGTATGCCGGATGACCTGCGCCGCCTGACCACAGCCGCTCGGGCGGACGTGCCGCCGTTCCACGTGATGGACGTGATGTCCGCCGCCGCCCGTCGGCAGCGGACGCACGGGGACGTCGTCTCGTTCGCCGCCGGGCAGCCGTCCAGCCACGCGCCGACGCCGGTGGTCGAGGCGGCGCGGCGGGCGCTGCTCGACCAGCCGCTGGGGTACACCGAGCAGCTCGGCATCCTGGAGCTGCGGGAGGCCCTCGCCGGGCACTACGCGCGGCAGTACGGGTTGTCGATCAGCCCGGACGACGTCGTGATGACCACGGGGTCGTCCGGGGCGTTCCTGCTGGCGTTCCTCGCCGCGTTCGACCCAGGGGCCCGCGTCGCACTGGCCCGGCCGGGGTACCCGGCCTACCGCAACATCCTGCGCGCCCTGGGGTGCGAGGTCGTCGAGCTGCCGTGCGGGCCCGAGACCCGGTTCCAGCCGACCGTGGAGATGCTGGCGGACGTCGGACCGCTCGACGGGCTGATCGTCGCCAGTCCCGCCAACCCGACCGGGACCGTGCTCGACGCCGCCGAGCTGGCCGCGCTGGGCGAGTGGTGCGTCGAGCGCGGTGTCCAGCTCGTCAGCGACGAGATCTACCACGGCATCAGCTACGGGCGTCCGCTCGCGTGCGCGTGGACGACCTCGCGCGAGGCCGTGGTGGTCAACTCCTTCTCCAAGGCCTTCGCCATGACGGGGTGGCGGCTCGGGTGGATGCTGGTGCCGCCGCGGCTGCACCGCGCCGTCGACCGGTTGACCGGCAACTTCACGCTGTGCCCTCCCGCGCTCGCGCAGCACGCGGCCGTGGCGGCGTTCGAGCCCGAGTCGTACGCCGAGATGGGCGCGCTGGTGGACCGCTACCGGGAGAACCGCGACCTGCTGCTGAGCGGCCTGCGCGACGTCGGGATCGACCGGGTCGCGCCCGCCGACGGGGCGTTCTACGCCTACGCCGACGTCAAGCACCTGACCGACGACTCGCTGGCGTTCTGCCGCGGGCTGCTGGACGACACCGGCGTCGCGATCGTGCCCGGTGTCGACTTCGACCCGGTGCACGGGCACGAGTTCGTCCGGTTCTCGTTCGCGGGCGCCACCGCCGACATCCTGGAGGGGATGCGGCGGCTCAAGTCGTGGCTGGCCTGAGGAACTTCCCGGTCACGGCGATCGTTCACGAAGTAAGAGACCCAGGGGGAGGCGCGACATGGTCCGGATCATCGCGGTGCTGTTGGCGATCTGGTTGGCGCTGACGATCCTCGGCGCAGTGGTCAAGGGTGTGTTCTGGTTGGCCGTCGTCGGAGGTGTGCTGTTCCTCGGCACCGCGGCCTACGGAGCGGTCAAGGGCCGGTCGAAGACCTGAACCCGGTGCCCTGAAACGCTGGATAACCGCAGGTCGAGCGTTCACTATGGGGCGATGCTCCAAGCAGACGAACGACGCCTCGCCGAGTGGGAGGCGCGCGCCGAGTGGCCCCTGACGGGGTTGGCGGTCGTCTTCCTCGTCGCGTACGCCTGGCAGGTGCTGGACGACGGCGCCACGCCCGGCGTGCGGACGGGGCTGGAGATCGCGCTCTGGGTGGTCTGGCTGGTGTTCGCGGTCGACTACGTCGTGCGGCTGAAGCTGGCGGTGGACAAGCGGAAGTTCGTCGTCCGGCACCTGTTCGACCTGCTGGCCGTGGTGCTGCCGGTCGTGCGGCAGTTGCGGGTGCTGCGCCTGGTCACCGTGCTCAACGTGCTGAACAAGCGCCTCGCGGGCAGGATCCGGCAGCGCGTCGGCATCTACGTGGCGGGCGTGACGCTGATGGTCGGCCTGTGCGCGTCGCTGGCCGTGCTGGACGCCGAACGGCACCAGGAGAACGCCACCATCACGACGTTCGGCGACGCCCTCTGGTGGACGCTGACCACGATCTCGACCGTCGGCTACGGCGACCGCTACCCGGTGAGCTGGGAGGGGCGGATGGTCGCGGGCCTGCTCATGGTCGGCGGCATCGCCCTGCTGGGCGTCATCACCGGCACGATCGCGTCGTGGCTGGTGGAGAAGCTCAGCGGGGTCGAGCAGCAGCTGGAGAGGGCGGACGAGGCGCTGCTCACCGAGGTCCGCTCGCTGCGCGCGGAACTGGCCGAGATGCGGGCGGAGCTGAACGCCGGGTCAACCGAGCACGCCTAGGCGCACCAGCTGCTCGCGCGCGGGCACGGCGCCCAGCCACAGCACGCCGCCCATGCCCGCCTCCACCGCGCCGTCGATGTTGCTCTGCCGGTCGTCGAAGAACACGCAGTCGTCGGGCGTCGTGTCGAGCTGCTCGGCCAGCGCGGCCCAGATCGCCGGGTCCGGCTTGGCCACGCCCAGGTCACCGGAGAACACCAGGTGCCGGAAGTTCTTCGCCCAGGCCTGCTCCTCGACGGCCCGGCCGAACGACGACGGCGCGTTGGACAGCAGCGCGAGCGGCAGGTCGGCCAGCTCCTCCAGCAGCGCCAGGGACTCCGGGTCGGGCTGGAGCCACCCCTCCGTGTCCACTTCGGTCAGCGAGGCCGCCAGCGACGGCGACACGGGGGTCTCCAGCACGTCGCCGACGGCCCGCCAGTAGTCCAGGTCGGACTGCCCGCGGTCGTAGGCGTCGCGGGCGGCCCAGTACGCGTCGTCGAACCGGTCCACCGGGACCCCGAGCATCGACGCCAACGTCGGCAGCGCCGCCGTCCGGGTGCTGATGACCTCGCCGTAGTCGAACACGATCCACATGGACGAACGCTCCCTCAACTCGCGGACGAGATCCGGCGCAACGTTTCCTTGATATCAGCCTCGGTGACGTCGCGGTGGGTCACGAACCGCAGCTTCCCCGCCATCGGACCCGCGTAGACGCCGAGGTGCCGGAGCCCGACGATGGTCACCTCCAGGTCCGGCACCTCCGCCAGCACGATGTTCGTCTCCGGCATCGGCACGGTCCACCCCAGCTCGACCAGGCCCTCGGCGAGCACCCTCGCGTTGGCGTGGTCCTGCGCGAGGTCGTCGATGCGGTCGAGGCCGACCAGGCCCGCCGCCGCGAGGACGCCGCCCTGCCGCACGCCGCCGCCGAGCATCTTGCGGATCCGCCTGGCTTCCGCGACGAACGTCGGCGAGCCCGCGACCACGGAGCCGACCGGCGCGCCCAGACCCTTGCTCAGGCACACCTGGACGCTGTCCACGCCCACCGTCAGCGCGGCGGGCGGGACGCCGAGCGCCACGGCGGCGTTCCACAGCCGGGCGCCGTCGAGGTGCACGCGCAGCCCCGTCTCCCTGGCCACGGACACGAGCAGCGCGTGCTCGTCGGGCTGGGTGACCGTGCCGCCCGCGTAGTTGTGCGTGTTCTCCAGGCACAGCACCGTCGTGCGGAGGTTGTAGTACGGACCCTCCACGCCCGCGGCGGCCCGGACCGCGTCGGCCGAGGCCCGGCCCGGCGCCGCGTCCCACGCCAGCGCCTCCGGCATCCCGCCGGCCAGCCAGGCCGCGGTGCCCAGTTCGGCGTCCAGCACGTGGGCGCCCACCGGCGCGAGGAACCGGTCGCCCCGGTTCAGGTGGATCATCAGCGCGATCAGGTTGCCCATCGACCCGGAGGGCACCCACAGCGCCGCGTCCACCCCCAGCAGGTCGGCGACGCGTTCCTCCAGCGCCCGCATGGTCGGGTCGTGGTCGATCACGTCGTCGGCCACCTCGGCCACCGACATGGCGAGCCGCATGGCCTCGTCCGGTTGGGTCACGGTGTCGGAGCGGAGGTCGATCGGTGCGATCTGGGTCACGAATGGATCACATCACACCGGGCGGCCGCACACCGAACGCGATCGGCAGTAGGACGGTAGGGGTGACGCACGTCTCCCGAGGGGGTCGTGCAACCGTTGGCCCCGTCAGTTCCGTCCCTTACTCGCAAGCACGACGAGCGGAGAGAGTCCGCGTGGACCAGCACGACGAGCAGGAGTTCGCGGAGTACTTCGCAGCTCGCCGGGAGGCCGTGCGCCGAACGGCGTTCCTGCTCTGTGGTGACTGGCACCGGGCGGACGACTTCGCGCAGACGGCGTTCGTCGCGCTGCACCGCAGGTGGCGCAAGATCCGGGACAAGCAGGCCCTGGACGCCTACGTCCGCCGGTCCGTGGTGCGCGCGGTGATCGACGAGTCCCGGCGGCCGTGGCGGAGGGAGCGCTTCGTGGACCGGCTCCCCGAGGTGCCCGCGGGCGACGGCGAGGTCGGCGAGTCCGTGGCGACGCGGGAAGCGCTGGTCCAGGGCTTGCGGCGGGTCCCTCCCCGGCAGCGGGCGGTGCTCGTGCTGAGGTTCCTGGAGGGATTGGACGTGGCGGCTGCCGCCGAGGCGCTGGGATGCTCGGAGGGCACCGTGAAGAGCCAGACCGCACGCGGGCTGGCGGCACTGCGCGAAGCCCTCGGCGACGCGATCGACGACTTGCGACCGGCTTCATGACCGCGCCGAGGAGGTGGCTCTAGGTGGACGAGAACAAGCTCGCCGAGCTCTTCAACGACGCGGTGCGGAACGCGCCACCGGCGTCCTTCGACGCGGGTGACGTGCGGGCGGCGTCCCACCGGGCGGCCGTGCGGCGGCGGTCGGCCGTCGCGCTCGGCTCCACCCTGGCCGCGGTGCTGGTGTTCGGCGGCGCCGCCCTCGGTGCCGGGCTGTTCGTCGACCGGTCGTCGAACAGCGTCACCGGTGCGGTCGCCGACGCGGGGTCGGGCGAGGCCGCCGAGAAGCCCGCGGCTCCCTACGACCTCGGTTCGGCGCAGGCCTCCGTGCAGCGCGACGGACCGCTCACCCAGAACGTCCCCGAAAGCTCTTCCACGCAGGGAGCAGAGCCTTCGGGGAACGTCAGCCCTCCGGCTGACGGCACCCCCAGCGGGTGCGGCACGGTCGACCGGGAGCTCGCCAACGCCCTCGCTGGCGAGCTCTCGGTCGCTCCGGACCAGGCGTCCCCCGCGGGCCTGGCGTGCCCGTCCGGGTCCAGGTCGGCGGCGTTCGACGTGGACGGCGGGCGGGTCCTCGCCGTCGTGGTGCCCGGCGGCGCGGCGCTGGTCGCCCCTCCCGGCGCGGCGCTGACCTCGGAGCCGACGCTGAGCGACGCCACGTTGTACGTGGTCAGCGAGTCGCCGAAGTTCGCGGACCGGGTCGACGGGATCGCGGCGAACCTGCGCGGGAGGTTCTGACCCAGGGCAATCTGGCACGAGTGTCCCAGAAATTTGGTACGATAGTGCCACATTTCTGGAGGTGTCGTCGTGGCGTGGTTCGTCCTGGTGGTCGCAGGCCTGTTCGAGGCCGGGTGGGCCATCTCGCTCAAGCAGTCCGAGGGCTTCACCAGGCTGGTGCCCTCGCTGGTCTTCGCCGTGACGTTCGTCATCAGCGTCGGCGGTCTCGCCTGGGCGTTGAAGCAGCTCCCGGTCGGCACCGCCTACGCGGTGTGGACCGGCATCGGCGCGGCCCTCACGGCCGTGATCGGCATGGTCTGGCTCGGTGACGGCGTGTCCACGCTCAAGCTGGTGTCGCTCACCCTCATCGTCGGTGGTGTGATCGGCCTCAACCTCGCGGGCGGTGGACACTGACGTGGGACAATCAGCCCCCATGACCGCTGCAACCCCCAAGGGCGAGCGCCGCCGCCAGGCGCTCGTCGAGGCCGCGATCGGCCTTCTGGTCGACGGCGGGTTCGACGCGGTCCGGCACCGCGCGGTCGCGGAGCGCGCGGGCCTGCCGCTCGCCTCGACCACGTACTACTTCGACTCGCTGGACGAGCTGATCACCGTCGCCCTCGACCGGCACGGCCGCGCCGAGCTGGCGTACGGCAAGGCCAGGCTCGCCGAGCTCGACCCGGAGGAGTGCGGCGGCGACGCCTTCACCGAACTGGTGCTCGACCTGCTGCTCGGGCCCGCCGAGGACGTCGAGGCCGTCGTGCTGCGCTACGAGCGGCTGGTCGCCACCGGCCGCCGCCCGTTCCTGCGCCCCCTGATGCGCGAGCTGACCGTCGAGCTGCGCTCCCTGCTGCTGGCGATCTTCACCAAGGCGGGCAAGAAGATCACCCCCGAGCACGTCGAGGACCTGATCGCGATCGTCGACGGCACCGTGGTGAACGCGCTGGTGGAGGTCAGCCCGGACCCGAGGGCCGCCGCGCGCCGCAAGCTCGCCGCGGCGCTCGCGAGAACCGCCTGAGCTTTCGTGCAACCCCGCTCGCGCACCGCGCGTGGTAGGGGGTGAGTGCGCGGAAGGGGTATGCATGCGCAAGGCCGAAGAACCGGGCTTTCGTGAATTCGCGGTGACCCATGCCGCGTCCCTGCGCCGCACCGCGTACCTGTTCTGCGGCGACTGGCACACCGCGGAAGACCTGATGCAGCAGAGCCTGATGAAGCTCTACCAGGCGTGGCACCGCGTCCAGCAGCAGGACCACGCGGGCGCCTACGCCCGCAAGATCCTCCTGCGCACCTGGCTGGACGAGAAGCGGAGACCGTGGCGGCGTGCGGAGCAGCGTGACGGCGAACTGCCGGAGACGGCCGATTCGAACGCGGACCCGGACCTGGTCAGCGGTCGGCTGTGGGCACGGGACCTGATCCAGAAAGCCTTGATCAAAGTCCCGCCGCGGCAACGGGCGGTGCTCGTCCTGCGCTATTTCGAGGATCTGTCCGTCACGGACGTCGCGGCGGTGATGGGGTGCACCGAGGGAACGGTGAAGAGCCAGACGGCGAGAGGGCTCGTGGCGTTGCGGGCGGCCGTCGACGCTTTGGAGAACAACGGCTCGGCCATGGAGACGGAGGTGGCGTCGTGAGTGAACAGGACTTGCGGGATTCCATGCAGCAAGCCGTGTGGGACGAACCCCCGCTGGACTTCGACCCCGACTCGTTCATGGCCCGCGCCGAGCAGCTCACGAAGCGCAGGCGTGCGCTGATGAGCGTCGGCGTCGCCACCGCGCTGATCATCGCCGCGGTCGCCACGCTGCCCGCCGTCCTGACCTCGGGGCGCACCAGGGTGGAGTCGGCCACCAGCGTGTCCACGACCGCCACCCCCGGCCCCTCGACGGCGAACTTCCCGTGGCCGCCCAACGACGAGCCCCGCAGGAACCACACGTACGAGCAGGACCAGCCGTACCTGGAGAACATGTGGGTCAACGTCATCAGCCCCGCCCTCCAGCGCCAGGGCGCTGATCCCAGCAGCATCGGCGTGTGGAGCCCGACCTACCAGGGGACGGGCTACGAGCGGGACAACTCGGCGGCCGACGTGCTGTACGGGTCGGTCTCCTACGTCGGTCCCGGCGGCCCCGCGCAGCTGGGCACCACCATCGCGGGCGTGAGCGCGTGGGGGCCGCCGCCGGACGAGTTCTGCGCGATCCGCCAGGACGCCAACACCACGTGCAACGCGACCAGGAGGTCCGACGGCTCGATGGTGGTCGCGGTGGAGTTCGCCGCCGACAAGACCACGAGCAACGGCTTCTACTCGGGCTACCGGTCCATCTACCACTACCGCAAGGACGGTTCGGTGGTGGGGATGGAGTCCAGGGCGAACTTCGTGAACTCGACCGTCTACGCCAACACCGGGATCCCGCTCACCTTCGACCAGTTGGTCGACCTGGCCACCAACGAGATGATCGCCCTCCCGCGTTGACTAGGCTCGTCCCGTGAGCAAGCCCCGGATCTCGAACGTCCTCGCAGGCCGCTACGCCTCCACCGAGCTGGTGACCCTGTGGTCCGCCGAGCACAAGATCGTGCTGGAGCGCAGGCTCTGGCTCGCCGTGCTGCGGGCACAGGCGTCACTCGGCATCGAGGTCCCGGAGGGGGCCGTCGCCGACTACGAAAGGGTCGTCGACCAGGTCGACCTGGCCTCGATCGCCGCCCGCGAGCGGATCACCCGCCACGACGTGAAGGCGCGCATCGAGGAGTTCAACGCCCTCGCGGGCCACGAGCACGTCCACAAGGGCATGACCTCCCGCGACCTGACCGAGAACGTCGAGCAGCTCCAGGTCCTGCGGTCGCTGGAGCACGTCCGCGGCCGCACCGCCGCCGTGCTCGCGCGCCTGGCGCGGCTGGCCACCGAGTACACCGACCTGGTCATCGCGGGCCGGTCGCACAACGTGGCCGCCCAGGCCACGACGCTCGGCAAGCGCTTCGCGACCACCGCCGACGAGGTGCTGGTGGCGTTCACCAGGCTCGACGAGCTGATCGCCCGCTACCCGCTGCGCGGGATCAAGGGGCCGGTCGGCACCGCCCAGGACATGCTCGACCTGCTCGGCGGCGACCCGGCGAAGCTCGTGGAGCTGGAGCGCACGGTCGCGGGCCACCTCGGCTTCGAGAAGGTCCTGACCAGCGTCGGCCAGGTGTACCCGCGCTCGCTCGACTTCGACGTCGTCTCCAGCCTCGTGCAGCTCGCTGCGGGCCCGTCGTCGCTGGCGAAGACCATCCGCCTGATGGCCGGGCACGAGCTGGTCACCGAGGGCTTCAGGCCCGGCCAGGTCGGCTCCAGCGCGATGCCGCACAAGATGAACACCCGCTCGTGCGAGCGCGTGAACGGCTTCGCCGTGATCCTCCGCGGCTACCTGTCCATGGTCGGCGAGCTGGCCGGTGACCAGTGGAACGAGGGCGACGTGTCGTGCTCGGTCGTCCGCCGGGTGGCCCTGCCCGACGCGTTCTTCGCGCTGGACGGCCTGCTGGAGACGCTGCTGACCGTGCTGGACGAGTTCGGCGCGTACCCGGCCGTCGTGGCCCGGGAACTGGACCGCTACCTGCCGTTCCTCGCCACCACCAAGGTGCTGATGGGCGCCATCCGCGCCGGTGTGGGCCGGGAGACGGCCCACGAGGTGATCAAGGAGAACGCGGTCGCCGTCGCGCTCGCGATGCGGGAGCAGGGCGCCGAGAACGACCTCCTCGACCGCCTCGCCGCCGACGAGCGCCTGCCGCTGGACCGCGCCCAGCTCGACGCGCTGCTGGCCGACCGGCTGTCGTTCACCGGTGTGGCCGCCCAGCAGGTCGAGTCCGTCGTCGGCCAGGTCGAGAACGTGCTCACGAAGTTCCCGACCGCGGCGGGCTACGTCCCGGAGCCCATCCTGTGACCCCGGTCGTCCACGGCCTCTTCGTCCACCCGATCAAGGGCTGCACGGCGACCGCGCTCACCACGAGCGCGGTCGTCGAGACCGGCCTGCTCCACGACCGCGACTTCATGCTGGTGGACGCCGCGGACGGCCACTTCATCAGCCAGCGCAAGCTGCCCGCGATGGCCGTCATCCGCCCGACCGTGGTCGACGGGGGCCTGCTCGTGACCGCGCCGGGCCTGGAGGACTACGAGCACAAGACCCGCCCCGACGGCGACCGGCGCGAGGTCACCGTGCACTGGTGGACCGGCGAGGGCGTGGACCAGGGCGACGAGGCGGCCGAGTGGTTCACGCTCGCCCTGGGCCGTCCGTGCAGGCTGGTGCGCGTGCCGCCCGACCTCGACCGGCAGCTGGACGACGAGGGCCGGGTCGGCTTCGCGGACGCCCACGCGCTGCTGGTGACGTCGCTGTCCTCCCTGGACGGCCTCAACGAGCGGATCGTCCGGACCGGCGCGGACCCCGTGCCGATGAACCGCTTCCGCCCCAACGTGGTCGTGAGCGGCTGGCCCGAACCGCACACCGAGGACCTCGTCCGCCGGGTGTCGATCGGCACGGCGTCGTTCGGCTACTCGCGGATCTGCGTGCGCTGCGTCGTGCCGACCGTGGACCAGGAGACGGGCCTGAAGGCGGGCCACGAGCCGACCAAGACCCTCGCGGGCTACCGCCGCGCCCAGGGCGGCGTCACCTTCGGCATGAAGGCGAAGGTCCTCCGCCGCGGCACGGTGTCGGTCGGTGACCCGGTCGACGTCACCGAGTGGGCTCCTGTTCAAGCTGACGGGTGAAATCCACCGGCGAACGGTGTGCGGGACGCCGCCGCCGGTGGATTCTGAAGTGCCATGATCCGCAACAGGGTGATCTCGTCGACGGCGCAGTCGGTGGTGCAGGCGGGCGTCGTCCACGTCCACCGCCCCGCCCGGCCCGCCCCGGTGGTGCCGCGCCAGCTCCCCGCGGCGCCGGGGCCCTTCGCGGGCCGGGTCCGCGAGCTGGCCGCGCTCGACGACGCGTCGTTCGCGGTGATCTCGGCGATCGGCGGCGCGGGCGGGATCGGCAAGACGTGGTTGGCGTTGCGCTGGGCGCACGAACGCCTGGAGCGGTTCCCGGACGGCCAGCTGTTCGTGGACCTGCGCGGGTTCAGCCCGGACGGTGACCCGGTGCGGCCCGCGGTCGCGGTGCGCGGCTTCCTCGACGCGCTGGGCGTCGACCCCGGCCGCGTCCCCGTCGACCTGGACGCGCAGGCGGCGCTCTACCGCAGCCTCGTGGCCGGGCGGCGGATGCTGGTGGTGCTGGACAACGCGGCCGACGCCGACCAGGTCGTGCCGCTGCTGCCCGGCGGGTCGACGTGCACGGTCGTCGTGACCAGCCGCCGAACCCTGACCACGCTGATCACCCGGCACAGCGCCCACCACCTGCCGCTGGACGTCCTCGGCGACGACGAGGCCCGCGGCCTCATGGCGCACCGGCTGGGCCCCGCGCGCGTGGCGACCGAACCGGGGGCCGCGGCGGAGCTGGCCCGGCTCTGCGGGGGGTACCCGCTGGCGCTCGCGATCATCGCGGGTCGCGCGATCCCCCGTCCACGCGTCCCGCTCGCCGAGTTCGCCGCCGAACTGCGCCAGCAGGGGCTCGGCGCGCTGGACGACGACGATCCCGCCGCCAGCTCGCGCGCCGTCCTGTCGTGGTCGCACCGGGCGCTGGGCGCCGACCAGCGCGGGTTGTTCGAGCTGCTGGCCACCGCTCCCGGCCCGGACATCGGCCTGGCCGCCGCGGCCCACCTCGCCGACCTGCCCGTGCCGACGACCAGGAAGCTGCTCACCGACCTGGAGGAGGCGTCGCTGCTCCGGCGCGAAGCCCACGGCCGCTACTCGATGCACGACCTGATCCGCGGGTACGGCGCGGACGTCGCCGCCGAGCTGCCACCGGACACCCGGACGGCCGCGCTGCGCAGGATCGTCGACCACTACCTCCACACGGCACGCGCGGGCGCGGAACTCCTGGACCCGCACCGCATCCCGGTCCGGTTCGCCCCACCGACCCGCCCACCGGACCCGCCCGCCGACCGCCGGGCCGCGTTGGCCTGGTTCGACACCGAACAGGCGTGCCTGCTGGCCGTCCACCGCGAGGTCGTCGACCGGGGCTGGCACGAGGTCGTGTGGCAGCTGGCGTGGACGCTGACCCCGTTCCGCTCGCGCCGGGGCCACCACCACGACGACGTGGCCGCCTGGCGAGCCGGGCTCGCGGCGGCCGAACACGACCCCGACCCCGTGGTCCACGCGGTGGCCAACAGGTTCTTCGGCGCCACCAGCCTGGTCGTCGGTCGGCACGACCAGGCCGTCGAGCACCTGCACGCCGCACTCGACCTGGCCGAACGGCACGACGACCGCACCGGCCGGGCCCACACCCACCGGCTGCTCGCGAGCGCGTGGGAGCAGCGGGGGGACTTCCGCCGGGCGGTGGACCACGCCACCAGGGCGCTGCACCTGCACCGGGGCGCCGACCACCCCGTGTGGGAGGCGAACGCGCTCAACCAGGCGGGCATGTACACCGCTGTGCTGGGCGAACTCGACCGGGCGCGGGAGCACTGCGCCGCCGCGCTCGCCCTGCACCGCCGCATCCACAACCCCGAGGGCGAGGCGGCCACGCTGAAGTCCCTCGGCTACATCGCCCACCACGCCGGACAGCACCGCGAGGCGCTGGAGCACTACCACCGGGCGCTCGCCGTCTACCGCGACCTCGACAACACCTACGCCGAGGCGGGCACCGTCGAGTTCCTCGGCGACCTCCACCTCGCACTGGGGCAGCGCGCCGACGCCCGAGCCCTGCTGCTCGACGCGCTCGCGGTCTACCGGGCGCAGCAGTGCGACGACGAGGAGGAGCGCGTGAACGGCAAGCTCGCCGCCCTCGACGACGCCGGAGCGCCGGGCCAGGGGGCGTGAGGCCCGCCGCGGGGTCGGCTACAGCGGCTGCCAGCGGAGCCTGTCGCCGCTGCCCGCCGTGCACACCATCGGCTTGAGCCTGCGGTTCACGGCTATCGCGCCCTCCACCGGGCACGCCGTGCCCTGCATCACGACCAGCCCCTCCTCCGGCGGCTCGGGGTCAGCGGGCTCCTCCGGCGGTGGTGGAGGCGGTGGCGGCGGCTCGGCCGGGGGCGGCGGAGCGGGCGGTGGTGCCTCGGTGGTGGGCTCCACCTCGACCGGAGCGGGCTCCGGGGCGACGGGCGGCTGCACCGCGATGACGTCGTTCGACGGCACCGGTGGGGAGCTGGCCTGCGCCGACGTGGGGGCGGGCGAGATGGTCGGGATGCTCGGGGACGGTCTGGGGGCGGCGTCGGGGGCGCCGCACGCGGTCGCGACGAGCACCAGCGCGAGACCGGTGATCGCTGTTCCGCAGGCCTTCTTCGGGGAAAGCACGAGGTGCACCATAGGTGCGGACGGCCGAGACCTGAACCCCCGATCGGGCTACAGGCGGCCCGCGTCGATGATTCGGCTGAGGAACCGCCGCGTCCGCTCGTGGGTCGGGTCTCCCAGCACCTGCTCCGGCGGACCGGACTCCAGGAGCCTGCCGCCGTCGAGGAAGCAGATGCGGTCGGCGACCTGCTTCGCGAACCCCATCTCGTGCGTGGCCATCAGGATCGTGCGGCCCTGACCTGCGAGTTCCCGCACGAGCGCGAGCACTTCGCCGACCAGTTCCGGGTCGAGGGCGCTGGTGATCTCGTCGAACAGCAGCAGCCGCGGGTCGTAGGCCAGCGCCCGCGCGATGGCCACCCGCTGCTGCTGGCCGCCGGACAGCCGGTCCGGGTACGAGCCCGCCCTGTCCGCCAGGCCCACCCGGTCCAGCAGTTCACGGGCCCGGTCGTCGGCCACCGACCGCGGCACGCCGTGCACCACGCGCGGCGCGAGCGTCACGTTGTCGAGCACGGACATGTGCGGGAACAGGTTGAACGCCTGGAAGACGATCCCCATCGCCCGCCGCGCCACGTCGGCGTCCACGCGCGGGTCGGACACGTCCACGCCGTCGAGCAGCACCTGCCCGTCGTCCAGCTCCTCCAGCAGGTTGGCGCAGCGCAGCAGGGTCGACTTGCCGGAGCCCGACGACCCGATCAGCACCACGACCTCGTGCTCGTGCACGTCGAGGTCGATGCCGTCGAGCACCGTCGTGGCGCCGTACCGCTTCACCAGTCCGCGCACACCCAGCACCGGATCGGTCCCCGACATCACGCCCCCTGCCTGCGCGCGGCGCGCCGCGACACCCAGTCCGCCAGCCGCCCGGACGGCACGGAGAGCAGCACGAACAGCAGCCCCGCCACGACGTACGGAGTGAAGTTGTACGACGTGGACGACTCGATCTGCGCGGCCCGCACGGCGTCGACCGCGCCGAGCACCGAGATGAGGCCGCAGTCCTTCTGGAGCGCCACGAAGTCGTTCAGCAGCGCGGGCAGCACGCGGCGGACCGCCTGCGGGAGCACGACGAGCCGCATGGTCCTGCGGTGGTTCAGCCCGAGCGAGCGGGCGGCGGCCAGCTGCGACGGGTGGATCGACTCGATGCCCGCGCGGAAGACCTCGGCCACGTAGGCGGAGTAGACGAGCACGAGGGCGATGCCGCCGAGCAGCACCGGGTCGTTCGGGACACCGGACAGCCGCAGCCCCGGCAGGCCGAAGCCGACCAGGTACAGGCAGATGATCAGCGGCAGTCCGCGGAACAGGTCGACGTACCCGGTCGCGAACGCCCGCACCGGGAACCAGACCGGGCCGCGCAACGTCCGCAGCGCGGCGATCCCCAGCGCCAGCACCAGGATCACGGCCTCGGCGGCGACGAGCACCCGGACGTTGAGCCACAGCCCGTCGAGGACCGCGGGCAGGGTGCGCCACGCCGTGTCCAGGCTGAAGAACGACTGCCGCACCCTGGGCCAACCCGGTGCGCCGCGCACCGAGAACCAGACGACGGCCGCGAAGACCGCGGTGGACAGCAGGGCGACCGCGGTGGAGCGACGAGCGCGGGAACGCTTGTACGCCGAGCGTTCCCGCTGGAGGTCGCTCATCACTTGAGTTCGGGCGCCTTGCCCTCGGTGGTCAGCCACTGCTTCTCGATCTCGGCGAGCCTGCCCTGCGACCGCAGCGCCTCCACGGCCGTGGACACGCAGCCGGTCAGCTTGCTGCCCTTGTCGAGCACGATGCCGAACATCTCCGGCTTGCCGTCACCGGCCGGGATCTGGCCGACGATCGTGGTGTCCTGCAACTCCGAGCTGGTGATGAAGAACGCCGTCGGCAGGTCCACCACGATCGCCTCGACCTGACCGGCGGTCAACGCGGCCTTGGCGTCGTCGTTCGTGTTGTAGACGGCGATGTCCTGCTCGGCGGCCAGCCGCTTCGCGGCGGTGAAGCTCGTCGTGCCGACCTGGGCGCCGATCTTGGCCTTCCGCACGTCGGCCAGCGTCTTGGCACCGGCCACCGGCGAGGTCTTCAGCGAGACGACGGCCTGCGCGACGGTGTAGTACGGCGCCGAGAAGTCCACCGCCTGCTTGCGCTCGTCGGTGATCGAGAACTCGGTCAGGTTCGCGTCGTAGGTCTTGGCGCCGGGCTGGATGGCCGCGTTGAACGGCACCCTCACCCACGCCACGTCCTCCTTCGCGTAGCCGAGCTGCTGGGCGACGGCGTAGGCGACGGCCGACTCGAAGCCCTTGCCGTTGGTCGGGTCGTCGTCCTGGTACCACGGCGGGTAGACCGGCTGGTCGGTGCCGAACGTGAACCTGCCCTTGGTCAACGTCGTCAGGTTGTCCTTGGTGCAGGGGACGCCGTCGACGGCCGTGGGCCCGGTGGGTCCGGTGTTCTCGTCCACCGGGGCGCAGGCGGACAGCAGCAGGGCTGCGAGGAGCAGGGCGGGTGCGCGCATGTCGGGAATCTAGCCGTCCACGAGGCTCTTTTGGAGGTCGACCCGCCATCTGGGAAATCCGAAATCTGCCTGTGACCTGCGCGGATGCTTTCCATCGGGCAAAGAAATGGTCTGAACAACTTGGCCGTACCGGGGCTGGCCTGCGTGATTGACACCACCGTCCGCCGAGCGGTCGGGGTCCGGGCGCGAAGTACGCTGGCCCGCGTGCCCAAGCTCGCCGATTACCCGCAGGTCGCCGTAGGCAAGGTCCGCAGGCTGTACGCCGTGGACGACGAGCTGCTGCTGCTCGTCGCGACCGACCACATCTCCGCCTACGACCACGTGCTCTCCAGCGAGATCCCGGACAAGGGCCGGGTGCTCACCGCGATGAGCGTGTTCTGGTTCGAGCAGCTCGCCGACGTGGTTCCGAACCACCTCGTCGCCTACGACGACCCGCGCATCCCGGCCGAGGTCCGCGGCCGGGCACTGCTGGTCAAGCGCCTGGAGATGGTGCAGGTCGAGTGCGTGGCGCGCGGCTACCTGACCGGTTCCGGCCTGTCGGACTACCGGGCAACCGGCGCCGTGTGCGGCGTGGAGCTGCCGCCCGGCCTGGTCGAGGCGGCCGAGCTGGCGGAGCCGATCTTCACGCCCGCCACGAAGGCCGAGCTGGGGTCGCACGACGAGAACGTGAGCTTCGAGGCCGTGAGCGCCGAGGTGGGCGCCGAACTGGCCGACCAGCTCCGCGAGACCACGCTGGCCGTGTACCGCGAGGGCCGCGACTTCGCCCGCAAGCGCGGGATCATCCTGGCCGACACGAAGTTCGAGTTCGGCCACGACCGCGACGGACGGCTCGTCCTCGGCGACGAGGTCCTGACCCCGGACTCGTCGCGCTACTGGCCCGCCGACGTCTACCAGCCGGGCCGCGTGCAGCCGTCGTTCGACAAGCAGCAGGTCCGCGACTGGCTCACCTCGCCCGCCTCCGGCTGGGACCGCGCGTCCGACACGCCGCCGCCCGCGCTGCCGGACGAGGTCGTCGAGACCACCCGCGCCAGCTACGTCGAGGCGTACGAGCGGATCTCCGGCCGGTCGTTCGCGGACTGGATCTCCTGACCGGGTTCGGCGCGGAGGGCTCTCCTCCGCGCCGAACCTCGTGGTCAGAGGGCTGACAGCAGCTCGTACTCCTCGTCCGCGGTCAGGCCCGCCCGCCGCACCCGGTCGATCCCCAGCTCGTGCTCGTACGCGAGCGCGTCCTTCGCCGTCTCGCCGACGGGCCGCACCCGCAGACCGGCGGCCATCGCGGGACGGGCGTCGCGGAACATCATCGCCAGGTGCGACTCGGTCAGCCACAGCGGCAGCGACCGGGGACCGGCCCACGGCGCGATCTTCAACCGGTCCAGCACCTCCAGCGGGACCCGCACCAGCTGCGTGCCGGGGGGCGCCACGGCCCCGGCGATCTCACCGAGGAAGAAGCTCAGCGGCTCCGACGGCCCGGTGCCGTCGAACGTCCCCACCAGCCGGTTCTCCGCCGCGTCCACGATCCACGCCGCCAGGTCGCGCACGTCGACGTGCGACGCGGCCTGGTCCGGCGAGTCCGGCACCGCGACCTGCCCGCCCTTCGACATCCGCGCGGGCCAGTACCCGAACCGGTCGCTCGGGTCACCGGGCCCGGTGATCAACCCGGCCCGCAGGATGAACGCCCGGTCCTCCAGCTGGTCCAGGACGGCGTGCTCGCTCGCCACCTTCACCGACCCGTACCGGTTCGCGTCGAACGGCGCGGTCGGGTCGTCCTCCAGCGGCGGCAGCGTCGGCGACTGCACCGTCTGACCGGCGGACGAGTGGTCGCGGTACACCGAACAGCTCGACACGAACGTCCAGTGGCCCGTGCTCCCCGCCAGGACGTGCAGCGCCTCCCGCACCCAGTTCACCGACATCTTCGCGACGTCGACGACGGCGTCGAACTGCTCGCCCCGCAGAACCTCCAGGGCCCCCGGCTGATCCCGGTCGACAACAACAAGGTCCGCACCCTCGGGCACGGACCCGGAAGCACCACGTGCCGCGCACACAACCTCGTGGTTGCGACGCACGGCCTCCGTCGCCACCGCCTTGCTGAGGAAGACGGTTCCACCCAGCACCAGGATTCGCATACCCGTAACACTGACGACCCGATCGTGGTTCCGCCACCGGTCTCGCAGAGGGCGAACGGCACCACCTGGCGATTTGCACCAAAGTGATCGTCCGATGGCGTTAAGTGATCTTCGAGAAACTTGCGAAGAGGGCAACGAAACCGCAGACCTGCGGACGACTGGTCACAACGCTCGGACTGCCGCTCGTGCCGGAGACCCGGCCAGGCCGCGCAAGCTGCTCAGGAGCCTGCTGCTGCCGGGGCAGAAGGAGGTCCACTTCCACAACGAGAAGAACGACCGCCGCAAGATCGTCCTGTCGCGCCTGGTCGTGTCTGGTGCGCTGGTGCACGTCTACCAGCGCACCTGCGCGACCGGGGAGGAGCGCGCTCGGCAGGAGTGCTTGGTCGCCGTGGTGGTCGACCTGACCGCCTTGGGCGTGGCCAGGATGGTCCTGGACACCCGTCGCGAGCGCGACCGGCACGACAAGCGGACCATCCGGGCGGTCCTGGGCAAGGAGGCGAAGGAACCCGTCGTCCACGAGCACGTGGTGAGCGGTCAGGAGCAGATGCTGTGGATCGCCGACGTCGTCGCGTGGTGCTACGGCGCGGGAGGTGGGTGGAGGAGGCGGGTCACGCCCTTGGTGGCCAGGGTGGTTGATCTCGACACCTGGTCCTGACAGCGCAAAGCGCGGCTGCCAGCCGTCCGGCTGGGAACCGCGCCTACTTCCTCGGCCTACTGGCCTCGGCTCCTCAAATATGCATCCCCGTCTCCGCCGATCAAGCTGTGTAACCCGAACGTGTGATGACCTGCGGATGTGGCCCAGCGCACCCGTGGCCGGGGTGAACGTGCAGGTCAGGTAGGCTGTGCGGTATCCCCCGCCCTCTGTAACAGGGAGCAGCCTGCTGTGGCTCGTGTCGTTGTCGACGTCATGCCGAAGCCCGAGATTCTCGACCCGCAAGGTCAGGCGGTGGCCAATGCGCTGCCCCGGCTCGGGTTCGAGGGAATCACCAGTGTCCGCCAGGGCAAGCACTTCGAGTTGGAGGTCGACGACTCGGTCGACGACGCCACGCTCGAGAAGATCGCCGAAACCTTCCTCGCGAACCCGGTCATCGAGGACTGGGTGGTTCGGCGGGTCGACGCATGAGCGTTCGCGTTGGGGTGATCACGTTCCCCGGCACGCTGGACGACGTGGACGCCGCTCGTGCGGCGCGGTACGCCGAGGCGGAGGCCGTGCCGCTGTGGCACGGTGACCCGGACCTCAAGGGTGTCGACGCGGTGATCGTGCCGGGTGGGTTCTCCTACGGCGACTACCTGCGCTGCGGCGCCATCGCCCGGTTCGCGCCGGTCATGCAGTCCGTGGTCGAGGCCGCGGGCAAGGGGATGCCGGTCCTGGGCATCTGCAACGGGTTCCAGATCCTGTGCGAGGCGGGTCTCCTGCCGGGCGCGCTGGTCCGGAACTCCGGTCTGCACTTCGTGTGCAAGGACCAGTGGCTGAAGGTGGAGAACAACACCACCGCCTGGTCCAGCCGCTACGAGGTGGGCGCCGAGATCCTGGTGCCCCTCAAGTCGGGCGAGGGCGGCTACCAGGCCACCCGGTCCACCGTGGACGAACTGGAGGGTGAGGGCCGCGTGGTGTTCCGCTACGTCGGCGACAACCCCAACGGGTCGCGCGGCAACATCGCGGGCATCACCAGCGCCAACGGCCGGGTCGTCGGCCTCATGCCGCACCCGGAGCACGCGATCGACGCGCTGACCGGCCCGACGGACGACGGACTGGGCATGTTCCTGTCCCTGATGGATGCGGTGGTGAACGCATGACGACCGACACCGTCAAGCACGCGGAGACCACGCCGGACCAGGAGCAGCCGTTCCGGGAGCTGGGTCTCAAGGACGACGAGTACGCCCGCATCCGCGAGATCCTCGGCCGCAGGCCGACGGACGCGGAACTGGCGATGTACTCGATCATGTGGAGCGAGCACTGCTCCTACAAGTCGTCGAAGGTGCACTTCCGGCACTTCAGCGAGTCGCTGACCGACGAGATGCGCGCCAAGATGCTCGCGGGCATCGGTGAGAACGCGGGCGTCGTCGACATCGGCGACGGCTGGGCCATCACGTTCAAGGTCGAGTCGCACAACCACCCGTCCTACGTCGAGCCGTACCAGGGCGCGGCGACGGGCGTCGGCGGCATCGTGCGCGACATCATCGCGATGGGCGCCCGGCCGCTGGCCGTCATGGACTCGCTGCGCTTCGGCAAGGCGGACGCCCCCGACACGCGCCGGGTGCTGCCCGGCGTCGTCGCGGGCGTCGGCGGCTACGGCAACTGCCTCGGCCTGCCGAACATCGGCGGCGAGGTCGTGTTCGACGAGTCGTACGCGGGCAACCCGCTGGTCAACGCCCTGTGCGTCGGTGTGCTGCGGGTCGAGGACCTGCACCTGGCGCACGCGTCCGGCGCGGGCAACAAGATCATCCTGTTCGGTGCTCGCACCGGGCTGGACGGCATCGGCGGCGTGTCCGTCCTCGCGAGCGACACGTTCGCGGGCGACGACGGCAGCGGCAAGCGCAAGAAGCTGCCCGCGGTGCAGGTCGGCGACCCGTTCACCGAGAAGGTGCTGATCGAGTGCTGCCTTGAGCTGTTCGGGCAGGGCATCGTCGTCGGCATCCAGGCCCTCGGCGGCGCGGGCCTGTCCTGCGCGACCTCGGAGCTGGCCAGCGCCGGTGACGGCGGCATGCACGTCTACCTGGAGCGGGTCCCGCTGCGGGCGACGGGCATGACCCCGGCCGAGATCCTGTCGAGCGAGTCGCAGGAACGCATGTGCGCGGTCGTCGCGCCGGAGAACGTCGACGCGTTCATGGCCGTCTGCGCGAAGTGGGACGTCATCGCCTCCGAGATCGGCGAGGTCACCGAGGGCGACCGCCTGGTGATCACGTGGAACGACGAGGTCGTCGTGGACGTGCCGCCGCGCACCGTGGCGCACGAGGGCCCGGTCTACCACCGGCCCATCGAGCGCCCGGCCGACCAGGACGCGCTCGTGGCCAACGGCCCCGAGTCGCTGGCCAGGCCGACCGAGGCCGCCGACATCCTGAAGACCATCGTCACGATGGCCGCCTCGCCGAACCTCGCGTCGCGCCGCTGGGTCACCCAGCAGTACGACCGCTACGTGCGCGGCGGCACGGTCCTGGCGCAGCCGTCGGACGCGGGCATGATCCGCATCGACGAGGAGACCAACCGCGGCATCGCGCTGGCCACCGACTGCAACGGCCGCTTCACCAAGCTCGACCCGTACGCAGGCGCGCAGCTCGCGCTGGCAGAGGCCTACCGCAACGTGTCGGTCAGCGGCGCGACGCCCATCGCGGTGTCGGACTGCCTGAACTTCGGCTCGCCCGAGGACCCGGCCGTCATGTGGCAGTTCGAGCAGGCCGTCAAGGGCATCGCCGACGGCTGCCGCGAGCTGGGCATCCCGGTGACCGGCGGCAACGTCAGCTTCTACAACCAGACCGGCAGCACGGCGATCCTGCCGACGCCGGTCATCGGCGTGCTGGGCGTGATCGACGACGTGCGTCGCCGCATCCCGACCGGCATCGGCGCCGAGGCGGGCGAGACCCTGCTGCTGCTGGGCGACACCCGCGACGAGTTCGGCGGCTCCGAGTGGGCCCACGTCGTGCACGGCCACCTGGGCGGCACGCCGCCGAAGGTCGACCTCGCACGGGAACGCCTGCTCGGCGAGGTGCTGCTGGCGGGGTCGCGCGACGGCATGGTGTCCGCCGCGCACGACCTGTCCGACGGCGGTCTGGCCCAGGCGCTGGTCGAGGCCTGCCTGATCGGCGAGACCGGCGCGCGGGTGTTCCTGGACGGTGACCAGGACGCGTTCACGCAGCTGTTCAGCGAGTCCGCCGGCCGCGTGCTCGTGGCCGTGCCGCGCAGCGAGGAGCTGCGGTTCACCGACATGTGCACCGCGCGCCAGCTGCCGTGGCGCAAGGTCGGCGTCGTCGACCCGGAGTCGGAGTCCCTGGAGATCCAGGACCTCGGCCAGCTCCCGCTCGGCGAGCTCCGCGCGGCCTGGGAGGGCACCCTCCCCGCGCTGTTCGACTAGCACCGGTGGTGGTGGGGAGGCCGTGGTGGTCTCCCCACCACCTCGGGGTCAGCCGTTGGCCAGCGCCTGGAGGCGGTCGTAGCCGCCGTTGAACAGGTTCTGGTCAACAGGCGTCGACGAGTACTGCCAGAACGTGTGGAAGTCCCGGTCGAACGGGAGCGCGCCGGGTGTCGAGGCGTACCCGGCCACCCACAGCGGGTTCGTGGTCTTGAAGCTGGCGTTGACGCACTGGTCCCACCAGCTCGTGGACGTGTGGATGACCGGGTGGACGCCGGTCCGCGCGTGGTAGGCGTCGCTGAAGGCGAGCACCCAGGACGTCATGGCGGCCCTCGACAGGCCGTGGCAGGTGCCGCCGTAGGGGTTGTGCTCCACGTCCAGCGCACCCGGCAGGGTTCGGCCGTCCCTCGACCAGCCGCCGCCGTTGGCGAGGAAGAACTCCGCCTGCGCCTGGCCGCTCGACCGGTCCGGCAGCGCGAAGTGGTAGGTGCCGCGGATCATGCCGACGTCGTACGGGCCGTTGTACTGCTGGGCGAAGCACGGGTTGCGGTAACCCGTGCCCTCGGTGGCCTTGACGTACGCGAACCGCTTGCCCCGCCTCCGGTGAACGGGTCACCGGAAGGACCAGGCGCCTCACTCGCCGACGAGCGCGAGCAGCCTGTCCCGCGGGTGCCGCTCCACGGACGGTGACGGTCGGAGCCACAGCGGGTAGACGCCCCGGCCGCGGGGCAGCGCCCCCGGCGTCGCCGAGTGCTTGTCCACCCGCAGCGGGTTCACCGGGCCCGCCTCGGCGCCCGCGCACTGGCTCCACCAGGTCGTCGACGTGTAGACGACCGGGTAGCGGCCGGTCCACTCGTGGTAGGTGTCGCCGAAGTCCAGCACCCAGTCCGACAGCGCGGCCCTGGACAACCCGTAGCAGGCCTTGCCGTACGGGTTGAACTCCAGGTTCAGCGCGCCGGGCAGGGTCATGCCGTCGTTCGTCCACGCCCCGCCCTTGTCCACGAAGAACTCCGCCTGGTCCGCGCCGCTCGACCGGTCCGGCAGCGCGAAGTGGTAGGCGCCGCGGATCAGGCCGGCGTCGAACGACTCGGCGTACTGGCCGCCGAAACCGGGGTTCACCCGGTCCACTCCCTCGGTCGCCAGCACGTAGGCGAACCTCTTCCCCTGCTGCCAGAGGGCCGTCCAGTCGGCCTCGGTCGGCTCCTGCGCGCTCACGTCGACGCCGGACACGGCGCTCTCCACCTGCCTCACGGCCGCGCTCAGCCCAGCGCCAGGCGGACCAGCTGGTCGTGGTCGCCGTTGAAGAGGTTCTGGTCGCCGGGGAACAGCCCGGCCGCGTCCCACTGCCAGATGGTCTCGTGGTCCCAGCCCACGGGCAGCGGGCCGAGGACCTCGGCGTAGTGCGCGACCCACAGCGGGTTCGTCCGGCCGAAGTGGACGGTGCCGCCGACGCACCTGTTCCACCAGCTCGCGGAGGTGTAGATCGTCGGGTACCGCTGCGTGCGCGCGAGCATCCGGTTGCTGAAGTCCAGCACCCACCGGGTCATCTCGGCCTGGTCCAGCCCGTAGCAGGCGTCGCCGTACGGGTTGTACTCCATGTCCATCGCGCCGGGCAGCGTCTTGCCGTCCGCCGACCAGGCACCGCCGTTGTCGGCGAAGAAGTCGGCCTGCTCGGCTCCGCCGGAGCGGTCCGGCAGCGCGAAGTGGTACGCGCCGCGGACCATCCCGACCTCGTAGGAGCCGATGTACTGCTGGGCGAACTTCGGGTTGCGGTACCCGGTGCCCTCGGTCGCCTTCACGTAGGCGAAGCGGGCGCCGTCCGCCCACGACCGCTCCCAGTCGACGTCGCCCTGGTGGCTGCTCACGTCCATGCCCGGTACCTCGCCGAACGGTGCGAGGGACCGGGCGGTCCTGGTCGTGCCCTCGTGCTTGGCGATCTGCGAGCCCGCGTGGTGCTCGGCGGACCCTTCCGGCAGCGGTGCCGCGGTGGTGCTCGACACGGGCGTCGCGACGAGCGCGCTCGCCGCGAGCGTGATGACGCCGAGCCGGGTGGTCCAGGCGCGGAAGCGGGGTCGGTCGACCACGGGACGCCCCCATTCGGTCGTAGATCGTTGAGCCGTTAGGCCTAGATCATCCGTCCGGATCGGGCGAACCGCACCCGGTGATCACCCGAGTGGACCAGTCGAAGGGCACGTTCGGGGACGGCCTCCGACTAGTCCAGGCGTGCGAGCTCGTCGGCGGTCAACTCAACGTGGGTGGCCCCGGCCGAGTTGCGGATGCTCTCCGGCCGCGACGAGCCGGGGATCGGGATGACGACCGGGGCCTTGGCCAGCATCCAGGCGAGGCACACCTGCTGCGGGCTGGCGCCGTGCGCCTCGGCGATCTCGGCGAACGCCGAGTTCCGCTCGCCCAGTTCGCCGGCCTTGCCGATGCCGCCGAGCGGGCTCCACGGCAGGAAGGCGATGCCCATCTCGGCGCACAGCTCCAGCTCGGGTTCGCTCGACCGGAACGACGGGGAGAACTGGTTCTGCACGGAGACGAGCCTGCCGCCGAGGACCTCGTTCGCGAGCCGGATCTCGTCGGGGTTGAAGTTCGAGATGCCCGCCTGCTTGACCTTGCCCGCGTCCAGCAGCTCCGCCAGCGCGCCGAACGAGTCGGTGAGCGGGACGGTCGGGTCCGGGCGGTGGAACTGGTAGAGGTCGATCGCCTCGACGCCGAGCCGCTTGAGCGACGCGTCGCAGGCCGACCGCAGGTACTCGGGGCTGCCGTTGAGCGCCCAGCCGCCGCCCGCGACCCTGGTGTGGCCGCCCTTCGTCGCCACGAGCACGCCGTCGGCCGCCGACCCGAGCCCGCGCAGGGCCTCGGCGATCAGCTCCTCGTTGTGACCGAAGTCGGTGTCGTCGAGCGAGTAGGCGTCCGCGGTGTCGATCAGGGTCACGCCCGCCTCCACGGCGGCGCGGACCGTGGCCAGCGCGCGTTCGCGGTCCGGGCGGCCTTCGACGGACAGCGGCATGCCGCCGAGTCCGATCGCACTGACCTCGACGTCGCCGATCCGGCGGGTGCGCATCAGGTGTACCTCCTGGGACGAAAGTGGTGGACCGAGTCTGCGCCCGAAGAATTAAGCTGTCCAACAGAACAGGCTTATGACATTCAGCAGTTTGGGTGATTAGTCGTGGAACTGCGCCAGCTCGAGTACTTCGTGGCCGTGGCCGAGGAGTGCCACTTCACCAGGGCCGCCAAACGCGTGCACGTCGCCCAATCGGGTCTGTCCGCCTCCATCCGCTCGCTGGAGGCCGAGCTGGGCGCGCCCCTGTTCGTCCGCAGCACCCGTCAGGTCGAGCTGACCGAGGCGGGCCGCGCCCTGCTGGTCGAGGCCCGGCGCGCGCTCGGCTCGGTCGACGCCGCCCGCGACGCCGTCGCCGCCGTGCAGGGCCTGCTGCGCGGGTCGCTGTCGGTCGGCAGCCTCCAGTGCCTGCACGTCGTCCACCTGCCCGCCGTGCTGGCCGCGTTCCACGACGCGCACCCCGGCGTCGAGATCCGGCTCCGGCAGGGCGGCACCGCCGACCTGGTGGACGAGGTGCGGGCGGGCCGGGTCGACGTGGCGTTCGTGACGCGCTCGCCCGACCGGGACGTGCGGATGTCCACCCTGGCCACCGAACCCCTGGTGCTGGCGTGCGCGCCGGAGCACCCGCTGGCCGGGCGGCCGTCGGTGGCGCTGCCCGAGCTGGCGGGCGAGTCGTTCGTGGACTTCAACGAGGGCTGGGGGACGCGGGACGTCGTCGACCGCACGCTCGCCGCGGCCGGGGTGGACCGGCGGGTCGGCGTGGAGGTCAACGACGTCCACTCACTGCTGGACTTCGTCGGCTTCGGTCTCGGCGTCGCGCTGGTGCCGCGGTCGTTCTCGCTCAAGACGGACCTGGTCCGGTTCGTCGACCTGGACGGCGGCCCGGTCGCGGAGACCGTCGTCGTCACGGGCACGACGGTCAGCGCCGCCGCCAGGGCGCTGCTGGACCTCGTACGAGCCGGTTAGCTCCCAGCCCGCGGGCGGCGCGATCCTCATGGCGGTGCCGGGCTCGACGGTGAGCGCGCCCCTCACCGGCTTCGGCAGGTCGGTGCCGAGGTGCAGGAACGTGCCGACCACGGCGCCGCGGACGTCGAACTCGTCGGCGAAGGTGACGTCCTGCAGGGACAGTCCGCCCGCGAACCTCGCCTCGGCCGCCGACGCGCGGCCGTGGAACACCGCCCCGGAGAACAGCGCGGGCTTGGACGCCCGCAACTCGTTGATCATGGTGATGCCGTAGAAGTGGGCCCGGCGCGCGTTGAGCCGCCCGATCCTCCTGCCCGACAGCCGGAAGTACTCCAGCCGTGCCCCGGTCAGGTCCAGGTGGTAGGCGGTCGGGTCCTCGTCCGCGCCCCACGGCAGCAGGTCGGTGATCAGCCGCTGGGCGGTGCGCCGCACCTCGCGCTCCCGGTCGCTGCTCGCCAGCTCCTCGTCCGTCGACTCCCTCGGCAGCTTGTCGGGGTCGCCCGAGTAGTCGCCGGTGAAGCCCGCGTGGTGGAACGGCCTGCGCAGGTACGCGCACAGCACGTCCAGCACGGTCTGCTTGTACCGCGGCGCCGCCGCCGTGAGCCCGGCCAGCGCGTGCATCGCACCCACCCGCACCTGGTCCGCCTCGTGGCCGAGCATCTCCACCGACCGCGCGAACCGCTCGTCGGCGACCTTGTCGCTCTCCAGTTCGTGCCGGGCCTCCTCGGTGCGGCGCCTGCGGTCGTTGAGCCACAGCGCGTACAGCGCCACGACCGCGCCGCCCGCGAGCCCACCGGTCTTGACCGCCTCCGCCTTGGACAGCTTCGGCTCCACCAGCAGCAGCACCACGACCGTCGCGACGGTCACGGCGACCGCCCCGAGCACGCTGGCCAACAACATCCCGCGTCCGCGCACCATCAGCTCCTCACCAGTCCGGTGCCGTCGGGGCGCTGGTCGACGACCCACCCGTCCGGCAGCTGGTTCTCGTGGTTCAGGGACACGAACATCGAGTGCGTGCGGGCCACCTGGCCGCCCGCCATCCGCAGGTCGAGACCACCGGTGAACTTCGTCCCGCTCAGCTCGACCGGCTGGTCGAACACGGCCCGCTCGAAGGACACCGGTCCGGAGAACTCGGTCCTGGTGAACTTCACCGGCCCGAGGAAGCGGGTGTCCCGGAAGTCGACCCAGTCGTCGGCGGACGCCTCCTGGAACGAGACCTTCCCGTGGAACACCGCGTCGTGCAGGTGCAGCCGCCCCTCGACCTGGCAACCGCTGAGGAACGCGTCGCCGTGCACGTGCGAGTGGTGCAGCGAGTTGGAGTGCCGCAGCACCGCGTCCCGCAGCGTCAGCCGCCCGATCCGCCGGTGGGACAGCTCCAGGAACGACAGGGTCGCCTTCGACAGGTCCACCTCGTAGTGCGGCGCGTCGACCTCGCCGACCTCGGGCAGCAGGTCGGCGATCAGCCGCTGGGCCGTGCGGCGCACCTGGAGTTCGGCCTCGTCCTGGTCGTCCCCCAGCTCGAACGGCCTGCGCAGGTAGGAGCACACGATGTCGAGCACGGTCTGCGTGTACTCGGTGCGCGACCGCGCCAGCCCCGCCAGCGCGTGCAGCGCGCCGACCCGGACCTGGTCCGTGTCGTGCCCGAGCAGTTCCACGGCACGGGCGAACCGCTCGTCGGCGACCCGCGACCGGTCGTGCTCGGCGCGCTGGTTCTCCAGGTCCTGCCGCGCTTCCTCGGTCCGCCGCCTGCGGTCGTTGAGCCACAGCGCGTAGAGGGCGATCACCGTGCCGCCCGCGAGGCCGCCGGTCTTGATCGCCTCGTTCTTGGCCGCGTTCGGGTCGAACACGACCAGCCAGCCGCTCACCAGGAGGAACGCGCCCACGGCGCCGACGATCGTCGGCGCCAGCATGTTGCGCCTGCCCTTGAGCCTGATCACCGCGAACGCCGCCGCGGCGGCGAGCACGACCGCTCCCGCGATCCAGAGGTACTTCACAAGACGGGCATTGTGCTCGGTGGGCGCCACCGCTGTCCCCGGAACCACCGGGGGTTCGTGCGGGCGGTGTGCCAACTCACCGCTGTGGACCATGATGGGCGGGCAACGGTGGTGACGAGGGGGAGCACGTGGCTGAGCGGCCCGGTTGGGCGTCGGGGGACATGGACCTGGAACGCCCCAGCGTCGCTCGCATCTACGACTACTTCCTCGGCGGTGCGCACAACTTCGCGGCGGACCGGGCCGTGGCGAACAGGACGCTGCGGGCCATGCCCGAGCTGCGCGGGGTGGTCCTGACCAACCGGGCGCTGCTGCGCCGGATGGTCCGCCACCTGCTGGGCCTGGGGATCCGCCAGTTCCTCGACCTCGGTTCCGGCATCCCCACGGCGGGCAACGTGCACGAGATCGCGCACCGCGTGGACCCCTCGTCGAAGGTCGTCTACGTGGACGTCGACGCGGTCGCCGTCGCGCACGGCAGGTCGATCCTCGTGGACGTGCCGAACGCGACCGCGCTGCGGGCCGACGTCCGCGAGGCGAAAACCGTGCTGGAGTCCGCAGAAGTGCGGTCGACACTGGATTTCGACCAGCCGATCGCCGTGCTGATGATCGCGCTGCTGCACTTCGTGCCGGACTCCGACGAGCCGCACCGCCTCGTCGCCGAGTACCTCGACCCGCTCGTCCCCGGCAGCTACCTGGGCGTGTCGCACTCCGGTTACGAGGACGGAGAGGAGGGTGAGGGCGCCGCACGGGCGCGCCGGACCTACAGCGAGGAGGTGGCCAGGATGACCCACCGCAACCGGGCGGAACTCGCCGGCCTGTTCGGCGACCTGGAGATCGTGGACCCCGGCGTGGTGCGGATGCCCTACTGGCACCCGGAGTCGCCGGACGACGTCGACGAGGCCGCGGCGCGCTTCCCCGGGTTCGCCGCGCTGGGGCGCAAGCGGTAATGGTCGACTCCAGTGGGCAACCGGCCGTATCCTCTGCGTTTGTGGCGGCAGGCCGACGAACATGACGGAACGGGTTGACCAGCGGGTGCCCAGCAGCCGATCGGAACTGGACCCGGCCCTGGTGGCCGGGGCCGAGGCGTTCGCGCGCACGTGGGCCACGGCGGTGATCGGCAGCAGCTACGTGCCGATGACCAGGGCCGAGGTGGCGGAACACCTCCAGGCGTTGACCGAGGTGCTGGTCACCGCGCTGTTCGCGAACCCGTTCCGCACGGCCCCCGGCCACGAGATCGGCGCCCGCCTGGTCGAGGCCCACTTCACCGGCACGGACACGCTCGGCCGCACCGTGCAGCTGCTCGGCGACGACCTGCTGACCGAGCTGGGCATCACCCTGGACGACCGCATGGCGCCCCGCCTCGCCGCGCTCCAGGGCGCGCTGGCCGCCGGGTACGCCCGCGCGCTGCGCGAGCGGACGCTGGCCGAGCAGGAGGCCATCCGGGCAGCCGTCCTCGACGCCCGCGACCAGGCCGAGGCGGCGCTGCGGGCCAGCGAGGCCCGGTTCCGCGCGATGTTCACCGAGGCCGCCATCGGCATCGGCATCGCGGACATCGAGGGCCGCATCCTCGACGTCAACCAGGCGTTGCAGGACATGCTCGGGTTCACCGTCGACGAGATGCGGCAGTACAACATCCGCGACCTCATGCACCCCGAGGACAGCGGTACCGTCTGGCGGCTCTACGACCAGCTGATCGCGGGCGACTGCGACCACTACCGCGCCGAGAAGCGCTTCCACCGCGCCGACGGCGAGCAGGTGTGGACACACCTGACGCTGTCGCTCGTGCGCGACGACCACGGCGAGCCGCAGTACCAGGTCGCGATGATCGAGGACGTCACCGACCGCCACCTGCTCCAGAACCGCCTGCGCTACCAGGCGCTGCACGACCCGTTGACCGGCCTGCCGAACCGCGCGCTGTTCCTGGAACGCCTCGGCCGCGTGTTCGCCGCCGCCGCGGGCGCCACCGGCCGCAGGGCCGGTCTCTGCTACCTCGACCTGGACGGCTTCAAGGTCATCAACGACAGCCTCGGCCACGACATCGGCGACCAGCTGCTGGTGGAGGTGGGCCGCCGCCTGGACCACTCGGTCTCCGGCGACGGCAAGCTGGTCGCGCGCATGGGCGGCGACGAGTTCGTCATCCTGGTCGAGGGGTCGGACAGCACCCAGGACATCGTCAACGTCGCCGACCGCGTCCTGCACGAGCTGGAGGCCCCGATCAAGATCGGCGGCCACGAACTGACCGTGTCCGCCAGCATCGGCATCGTCGAACGCCCCCTCCTGGGCACGACCGCCGCCGACCTGATGCGCGACGCGGACATCACGCTGTACTGGGCGAAGGCCGACGGCAAGTCCCGCTGGGCCCTCTACAACCCGGAGCGCAACGCCCGCGAGGTCGCCCGCTTCACCCTCTCGGCCACCATGCCCGCGGCGCTGGAGCGCGACGAGTTCTACGTCGACTACCAGCCGCTGGTGCGTCTCGCGGACAGCAGGATCACCGGCGTGGAGGCGCTGGTCCGCTGGCAGCACCCCGAGTTCGGCAGGCTGGCACCGGACCGGTTCATCGAACTGGCCGAGGAAACCGGCCTCATCGTCCCGCTGGGCCGCTGGGTGCTGCGCAAGGCGTGCGAGGAGGGCCGCCGCTGGCTGGAGGAGTTCGGTGACGCGGCCCCTTTCGTCAGCGTCAACCTGGCGGTCCGGCAGAGCCGCGACCCGGAACTGGTGCGCGACGTGAAGCGCATCCTCGACGAGTGCGGCCTACCACCCCACCACCTCCAACTGGAACTCACCGAGAGCGCCATCATGGGCACGGCGGACGAACCGCTGGAAGCCCTGCGAGCCCTGTCGGACATGGGTGTCAGGATCGCCATCGACGACTTCGGCACCGGCTACTCGAACCTCGCGTACCTCAAGCACCTGCCGGTGCACGAACTCAAGATCGCGGGGTCGTTCATGGAGGGCTTGCGCGCGGCGGACGAGGAAGACGCCGTGGACGCCCAAATCGTGTCGACCCTGGTGCAGCTGGCCCACGCCCTGGGCCTAGGCGTGACGGCCGAGGGAGTAGAAACCCCGGCCCAGGCGAAAAGGCTGCACCGAATCGGGTGCGACACCGGTCAGGGCTGGTTCTTCGCCCGACCGGGTCGCCCCGAGGACGTGGACCACCTACTACGCGGCGGCCTTTAAAAAGCTTGCCACAACAAAAGCAGGCCAGGGCCTTCCCTGAGCCACGGCCGATTTTACTCGGGGGATGTGACCCTTGCCCTGGTAGATCGGGCAGGCGGTCACCACCTGCCCCTGAGCCCGATCACAGGGTCAGATCGAGGGGGCCCCGAGTCACATCGGCCACCCCGGCTGGGACCGACAGCCACCCGATCCCCTGGGACTCGCAGTTACCCGATCTCGGGGACTCGCAATTACCGATCTCGGGGACCAGCAGCGACCCATTCCCCCAGGACTGGCAACCGCTCACCCCCGCCCCTCGATCAACACCCGCAACATCCCGTCGAACCGCTCCAACTCCTCCGAGCTGAACACCGAGAACGACTCCGCGGCCACCCGAGCGGCCACCTCCGCCCCGGCCCACCGCAACTCCACCCCCAGCGCGGTCAGCCGATGCCGAACCGCCCTCCCCGGCCCCGGCACCCTCTCGATCAACCCCCTCCCGATCATCCGGCCGGCCAACGTCCCGAACGCCTGATCGCTCTGGAACGTCAACAGGGCCAGGTCGTGCAACGACGCCTCGGGGTTCTCGTCCAAGTGCCGCAACGCGTCCCACTGCACCAGGCTGATGTCCAGCTCGGCCAACTCCGCCGTCATCGCGCGGTGGTGCCGCATCTGGAGCCGCTTCACCGCGTGCGCCACGTCCTGGGGAGATCTGCTCACGGCCACCACCGTAGTCCACTTGTTTATATAAACATGTTGATATAGCGTCTCCCGCATGTTTTCCGATGAAGGCCAGGGCCGCCCCTTCCTCCTGCTGCACGGCGGCGGAGGCCCTCGAACCGTGGCCGGGTTCGCCCGCCTCCTGTCCGAACGCGCCAGGGTCGTCACCCCGGTGCACCCCGGTTTCGGCGGCACCCCGCGCCCCGCCGACCTGACCGACATCCGCGGCCTGGCCCACCTCTACCTGGACCTCCTGGACGACCTCGACCTGCGCGACGTCACCGTCATCGGCAACTCCATCGGCGGCTGGATCGCCGCCGAGATGGGGGCCGCGGGCAGCGACCGCGTCACCGGCGTCGTCCTGGTCAACGCCGTGGGCCTGGAGAGCCCGAACCACCGGGTGGTCGACGTCTTCCCGCTGGCCCCCGCCGAGCTGGCCGCGCTGAGCTTCCACGACCCGGCCGGGTTCACCCTCGACCCCGCCGCCATGACCGGGGCGCAGCTGACCGCGGCGAAGGCCAACCGCGAAGCGCTCGCCACCTACGCGGGCACGGCGATGACCGACCCCACGCTCCGCGACCGCCTGCGGGGCACCTCCGTCCCCACCCTCGTCCTCTGGGGCGAGTCCGACCGGGTCGTCACCCCGGACTACGGCCGGGAGTACGCCGAGGCCATCCCCGGCGCCGAGTTCCGCCTGCTCCCGAACACCGGCCACGTGCCCCAGGTGGAGACCCCCGACGCGCTGCTCGCCGAGGTGTGGGCGTTCGCGACCGGCCAGCCCGCCCGCTAGACCAACCCCGGCCGCGCTGCCCCTCCCCGACCGAGGAGCCGAACCCGTGCCGACCACCAGGTCACGGGCGGGTGTTCCGCTGATCACCCGTCCGGCCCGGACGCGCCCGTCCGGCTAGCCTCGCCGGGTGGCACACGACACCGCACCCCGACGCACGTCGGTGACCGGCACCGCCGTGCCCGACGACCAGGGCCGCACCCGCGACGGAGGAGACCGATGAGGGCAGCGTTCGTGGTGCCGGGCAAGCCGGAGCTGGCCGAGGTCGTCGAGTGGGCCGACCCCGTGCCCGCCGACGGCGAGGTGCAGGTCGAAGGCCTGCTCGTGGGCATGTGCGGCACCGACGTGGAGATCGTCCGCGACGGCTTCGGCACACCGCCGCCCGGCCGGACGGGGTTCGTGCTGTTCCACGAGTCGCTCGGCCGGGTCGTGGCCGCGCCGATGGGCGGCGACCTGGCGCCGGGCGACCTGGTCGCGGGGGTGGTGCGGCGGCCGGACGCCGTGCCGTGCTCGGCGTGCGCCGTGGACGCGTGGGACTTCTGCCAGAACGGGCAGTACACCGAGCGCGGCATCAAGGAGCTCGACGGCTACGGCATGCAGCGGTGGAGCGTGCCGCCGAAGTACGCGATCAAGCTCGACCCGACCCTCGGCGACCTCGGCGTGCTGACCGAGCCGACGTCCATCGTGGCCAAGGCGTGGGACCAGGCGCTGCTCAACTGCCGCCGCGCCCACCTGACGCCGCGGACCGTCCTGGTCACCGGCGCGGGCCCGATCGGCCTGCTGGCGGCGATGCTCGCCGTGCAGCGCGGCCTGGCCGTGCACGTGGTCGACCGGGCCACCTCCGGCCGCAAGCCGGACCTCGTGCGCGGGCTCGGCGCGACCTACCACTCCACTGTGGACACCGTGCCCGAGGTGGACGTCGCGCTGGAGTGCACCGGTGTCGCCGAACTGGTCTGGGAAACCGTCCGCCGCGCCGCCGTGACGGTGCTGACGGGACTGTCCGGCGACCACGGCGCGTTCCCCGCCGAACGCCTGGTGCTCGACGAACTGGTGCTGCACAACCGTTCCGTCGTCGGCTCGGTCAACGCGGGCCTGCCCGACTGGCGCACCGCCGCCGCGGCGCTGGCCGCCGCCGACCGCTCGTGGCTCGGCGGCCTGATCACCCGCCGGGTGCCGCTCGACCGCTTCGTGGACGCGATGGAGCGGCAGCCCGACGACGTGAAGGTGGTCGTGGACCTCGCCTAGCGGACCGGTGCGGCCACCACCTTCCCCGCGTTGTTGCCGGGCACCTCGCCTCCTGGGGCGGACGCGCGGTACCGCGCCGCGCGAGCTGCACGTCCCGGAACAGCCCCTGGCCGCGGTCCGGTGGGAGCTGCGACCGGTCGGTGAAGTGGATCGCCAGGTCGTCCGCCCGGTCCGACGGGAACGCCTTGATCGCCAGCGCGTTGTCCCCTTGCGCAGCAACGGGTCACGTCGAAGTCGTGGGTCGGGCAGGTGCCGACGACCTGGTCCGGGCCCGCGACCCCCGTGCCGTTGAGCCGCACCTCGCCGCGGGACATCACGCCGCCGTTGAGCTTGAGGAACGTGTGCACGCCCGCCGCGGTGGTCGGGCGAACGGCGGCGGACCGGTGTTGATTCCGAACCGGCACTCTCCGCGACTCGGGATCCGATACCTTGCCCCCATGAGCCACTGGCACCGCGCCGCGGCACTCGCCGCCGCCGTCGCCCTCCTCGCGGGCTGCTCGCAGAAGACCTCGGGCTCCGCGTCCTCCGGGGCGTCCGAGTCGGGCGGGGCCACCTCGGCGACCTCGGCCGCGCGGCCGTCCGCGAGCGCGAAGCCACCGGTCACCCGGCCGAAGGAGGTCGACCTCACCGGCGTCGACTCGTGCTCCGTGCTCACCGACGCCCAGAAGAAGCAGTTCGACCTGGTCAGGGAGTCGGCGAGGCTGCCGTACCCGACCCATCCCGAGGCGGTCCTGTGCTCGCTCGGGTCGAGCGACTTCTCCTACGGGGTCGGGGCCGCGGTCATCACGAGCGAGGGCATCGAGATGTACGCCGAGGGGCTGGAGTCGGGCAAGGCCTCCGCGACCGTGGTCGGGGGCTTCCCCGCGGTCCTGAGCGAGTTCCCCGGCGCGCTGCCCGCCTGCTTCGTCGGCCTTGACGTCGCGGACGGCCAGATGGTCGAGGTCCAGGTCGACGGCTCCAAGCTCCCGATGCCCGAACTGTGCACCCGCGCCACGAAGATCGCCGAAGCGGTCGTCCAGACGATCAGCGCGAAGTGACGGACGTCCTGAGTAGAACTGCGCGAATACCAGTGGAACCGTCGCGGCGCGCCCTGCATCAGAGTTAAAGTCGTCTCAATTGCACTCACTGGGGTAAGTGCAGGACTGAGGAGGGTGTGCCGTGTTCATCGCGGATGGTGGTGGGGGCTCGTCGCAGCCCTCGGTTCCTGCGTACAGCGGTTCGAAGCAGGGGCTCAAGATCGAACCCTCGGCCATTCCCGCTGCTCGGAAGGTTTTCGAAGACGCCCTGACCGTGCTGGACGAGCAGATCAGGGCGACCCGCGCCTCGCTCAAGGCGCAGGAGTGGGCGCGCGACCCGGTCAGCGCGGAGACGGCGGAGAAGTTCAACGTCCGCACCTTCGAGGGCGGGGACACCGCCGCCACCGCCGCGATCCTGGCGTACCGCGAACAGCTCAGCGGAGTTGTGAGTCAGCTCACTCAAATCGAGGCCACCTACCGCAGGGTCGAGGGTGACAACGTCGCGTCCTGGGGGCGCGTCAACCCGGCCTGAACCGGCCAGCCGTACGACCGCACCCGAGGGGGCGAAGGACCATGGGCGATCACCGCTGGCGCGGGTACACCCACGAAGAACTGCACAAGATGATCAACGGCGGCCCTGGCGTGGCCGCGTCCATCCCGCTGGAGGACAGCTGGAAGGCGCTGTCGGAGACGCTCACCCAGATCGACGCGTCCATCCAAGAAGGACTGACGAAGGTCGGCGCGAGCTGGGAGGGTTCCTCGGCCGAGGCCGCCACCGCCGCCCTGTCGCCGCTCGCGGCGTGGGCGACCGACGCGGGCCAGGGCGCGGACACGATGAAGGCCTCCGCGCACCTCCAGGGCGGCTACATCGCGGACGCGCGCAAGGAGATGCCCGAGCCGCTGCCGATCACGACCGAGGCACCGTCCACCGGAGACAAGGTGCTCGGCGCGCTGGCCGGTCCCGTGGGCATCATGCACGTGATCAACCAGCAGAAGGACCACGAGGCCCAGGAAGCCGCTCAGGACAACGCTGAGCAGAAGGCCGTCACGGTCATGAACAACTACCAGTCCAGCAGCGAGTGGAACAGCGACACGCTGGGCGAGTTCGTCCCGCCGCCGCAGGTCGTGATCGACACGCCGCCGCCGAGCGGCGCGGGCTCGTACAACAGCACCAGCGCGAACTACACGAGCACGGACTCGTCGACCTTCACGCCCAAGGGCGGCGACGGCACCACGAGCACCTCGTTCGCGGCACCGCCGACGGGCACGCCGATCAGCCAGCCGCCGGTGTTCACCGGTGGCGGCACGACGAACCCGTCGTGGACGCCTCCGCCGGTCCAGCCGCCGGTGAACCTGCCGCCGGTCCAGCCGACGCCTCCGCCGCCCGGTGGCTTCCCGCCGCCCGGTGGGTTCCCGCCTCCCGGCTCCGGCCCGGTCCGGCCCCCGGTCAGGCCCGGCCCGGTTCCGCCCGGCGGTCTCCGGCCGACCGGTCAGCCCGGTCCCGGTGGCCGTCCCGGCGTGCCCGGCGGCTTCCGACCCGTGGGTCCCGGCGGTCCTGGAGGCCCCGGCGGTTCCTCGGGCGGTCCCGGTGGCCAGGGTGGTCCGGGTGCCGGTCGCGGCGGCTTCGGCGGCGTGCCCGGCGGTCCCGGCCAGGGCATGAGCGGTGCGAACGGCCCCGGTGGCCAGTTCGCCGGCCGTCCCGGCGGCCCCGGTGGTCCCGGCGGCGGCTTCGGCCCCGCTGGCGCGAACGGCCCCGGTGGCCGTCCGGGCCAGGGTGCCGGTGGCATGGGTGCCGGTCGTGGGGGCGACGGCGAGGAGGACGGCGAGCACAAGATCGCGGACTACCTGGTGGAGACGGGTGACGTGTTCGGCGACGAGCGCCTCGTCGCGCCGCCCGTGATCGGGGAGACGCCGCAGCAGTGACGTACTTCGGGGGGCCGGTGGAGAGGGAGCCCGTGGTCCTCTCCACCGAGGAGTTCGACGTCGTGTGGGAGCACCTGCGACTGGGGCCGATGCCCCTCGTCATCAAGGTGCCCTCACCCGGCAAGACCGAGCGCGAACGCCGCGACCTGGAACTGCGGGTCTGGCACGCGCTGGAGTCGCGTGGGTTGGGGCGGCCGATCGCGCTGCACCCCGAGTTCGACCACCTGATCAGGATGTTCGTCCGCCCCCAGGTGGAGGTGGACGCCAGGGTGTGGACGGGCAGGAGCGTCCGCGTGCTCGCCGTCGCGAACGGCGACGCGGGCGCGGTGGCCACGCTGTCCGGCGACCGGATCACGTTGCAGCGCGCGGCGGGGTCCGGTCTGCCGACGGCGGTGATCGCCGCGCTGCCGCAGCACCCGGCCGGGAGCGGGCACTCGGTGACCATGCCGAGCGCCGACCTGGAGGCCGCCGTCCAGAAGTCCGACGGCACGCCCAAGAGCCTGGAGAACTCCCTGCGGGAGCACGGAGTGCGGGACGAGGACGCGAAGACGCTGGTGAAGATGTTCACCAACCTCGTCCACACCGGCAACTTCGGTGCGGCCGCCCGCGACCGGTACGGCAAGCGCTGCCGTCCGGAGCGGGTGGTCGCGTTCTTCGACACCGAGGACGGCCGCTACCTCCAGCAGCGCCGTGCGTCGGGCGGCACCGAGCCCTGGAGCACGTTCACCCCCACCGACCTGCGCAGGTTGACCTTCCAGGTCGACGAGCTGCTCGCGGAAGCCGTGCGCAGCGCGAAGGGCTGAGGTTCCGGGCCCGTGCCGCAGGAGTGCCACGGGCCCGGACCAGCCCTGGCGCACACCCCGCCGATGGGGTTTGATCACCCTCACCGCCGCCGCCCCCTTGCACGAGGAGACGGCGACATGACCATCGAGCGCAGGCGCTTCCTGATCGGCACCGGGATCGGCCTGGCACTCCGGGCCCCGTTCGGGCCCCCGGCGCACGCCAGCGCCACCGAGCAGCCACCCGCGGAGAAGGCCGCCCTCTGGCGGGAGTTCGCGGCCGACCCGTACGACCACCCGCAGATCCCCAACGTGGCCTACGCGGGCTACCGGACCGGTGAACGGCCGCCGCGCCGCCCGGTCCGCGCGAACGTCCTGAGCTTCGGCGCGAGGAACGACGGGTCGGCCGACGCCTCGGCCGCCATCAACCGGGCCGTCGAGGCCGTCGGCCGCCGAGGCGGTGGCACCGTCCTCGTCCCCGCCGGGACGTACCGGATCGACGACATCATCCGCATCGGCCACGACGACGTCGTGCTGCGCGGCGAGGGCAGCGGCCGGACCGTGCTGCACGCGACCCGTTCGCTGGAGGAGGTCGTCGGCGTCAACCGCAGCCGCTACGGCAGCGAGAACTCCGCGTGGAGCTGGAGCGGCGGACTCGTGTGGGTGTGCCACCGCGACCGCTACCAGCCGTTGATCGACGCCATCAAGGCCCGCCGGTGGCCGTTCGAGGGCTGGACGGGCAACGAGGGCGACGTCGGCGAGGACCTGACGACGCTCGCGGAAGCGGCGCCGCGCGGGGCGTTCACGATCACCGTGACCGACGGTCGCGAGCTGCGCGCGGGCCAGCGCGTGCTGCTCAAGCTGGACGACGACGGCCGGCACGGGCTGCCGAAGCTCATGTGCGGCGACGTCGAGGGCACCGCCGCCTACGACTGGGCGAGCAAGACCAAGCTGCTCACCTACTTCCCGTTCCAGTGGCCGGTGCGGATCAAGTCGGTGCGCGGCAACAGGGTTCGCCTCGAACAGCCGCTCCCGCTCGCCGCCCGGCCCGCGTTCCGGCCGCGCCTGACGACGTTCGGTCCGGTCGTCACCGGCGCGGGCGTCGAGGGGCTGACCATCCGGATGGTGAAGACCCCACGGCCGAAGCACCTGCTGGACAAGGGGTACAACGGTCTGGTGTTCCAGTGCGCGTGGGACTGCTGGGCTGACGACGTGTCCGTTGTGGACAGCGACAACGGCTTCCTCTTGGTCTCCAGCAAGGGGATCACGCTCACCCGCACCGGCGTGAGCGGTCGCGGGCAGCACCACTCGTACGCGTGCCGCGAGCAGTCGCACGACAACCTGGTGCAGGACTTCGCCATCGGGGCGTTCACCGAACCGCCGACACCCGGCTCCACCCACCACGGCATCAACGTCGAAGGCCTGTCGTGCGGCAACGTCTGGTCGCGCGGCCGGATGGAGGCGGGCACGTTCGACACCCACCGCGGGCTGCCGTTCGGCAACGTCCGCACCGAGGTGGAGGTGTTCAACGACGGTCAGCACGGCGGCAGCGCGGACGCGGGTCCGTTGTACGGGGCCAGGTTCGCGCACTGGAACGTGACGATCACCAACGCCCGCGCGGGCTGCGTGAAGATCGACACCGTGGCGCCGTCCAGCGCGACCGTGGCCATCTCCGAGTGCACCGAGTTCGGCCAGGTCGACAAGCCCGACTTCGCGGGCGCGCTCGGCTCGCGGATCGAGCTGCACGGGACGACCGCCGTACGACCCGCGAACCTGCACGCGGCGCAGCGGGACCTCCGCCGACACCGCGACTAACCTGGACGGGTGCCGTCGAAAACCGTTGACCCACACGAGATGCGCGCCGCGGTGGCGGCCGTGCTGCCCTGGCTGGAGGGCGCCGCCGACCAGCCGGAGCGGACCGTGCTCGCCGCCGCGGTGCGCCTCAGCCTCCGCACCCTGGAGCAGGACGCCCCCGGCCGCAGCGTCGAGGTGCGCGTGCCGCCGTTCGCCGCGGTGCAGTGCGTCGCGGGTCCGAGGCACACCCGCGGCACGCCGCCGAACGTGGTCGAGACCGATCCCCGCACCTGGCTCGAACTCGCGACCGGCAGGCTGACCTGGGCGGACGGCCTCGACGCCGCGAGGATCACGGCATCGGGCAGTCGCGCCGACCTGTCCGCGCTGCTGCCCGTCCTGCGCCTCTAGCGCGATCTACCATTCCGGCATGAGCAACGCGGAAGCGAGCCCCGAGGTCGTGCCCTGCGAGTCCACGCGCTCAGCTCCCCAGCTCCTGCTGCCGCGCCTGGTCCCGCTGGGCGGTCCCAGGGCCCAGCCGGTCCGCCGCACGCTGCCGCAGCGCGCCAGGTCCCTCATCGGCGCCTGGTGCTTCATCGACCACTACGGTCCCTCGACGCCGAGCATGGCCGTCCCCGGCCACCCGCACACCGGCCTTCAGACCGTGTCCTGGCTGTTCAGGGGCACCATCGAGCACCGCGACACCGTCGGCACGAGGTCACTGGTCCGGGCGGGCGAGGTGAACCTCATGACCGCCGGTCGCGGCATCGCCCACTCCGAGCACGCCACCGCGGACTCGGACCTCCTGCACGGCGTCCAGCTCTGGGTGGCCCTGCCGGACCGCGACCGCTTCACGGCTCCGCGCTTCGAGCACCACGTCCCGACCCCGACGGCCGTGGGCGACGCCACCGCGACCGTGTTCCTGGGTTCGCTGGCGGGCTCGTCGTCGCCGGTGGAGACCAGCACGCCGCTGCTCGGAGCCCAACTGGACGCCCCCGCGGGCTCGACGCTGACCCTCGACGTCGACCCCGCGTTCGAGCACGGGCTCCTCGTCGACTCGGGTGACGTCGAGGTCGAGGGCGTGGCCGTGACCGACGCCCAGCTCCTCTACCTGCCCACCGGCGCCGAGACCGTGACGATCGCCGTCGGCGACCACCCGGCCCGCCTCCTGCTGCTCGGCGGCGAACCGCTCGACGAGCGCATCGTCATGTGGTGGAACTTCATCGGCCGCACCCACGACGAGGTCGAGCGCTTCCGCGCCGAGTGGCAGGCCCAGATCCCGGAGCGGGAAGGCCCGTACGGCACCTTCCCCACCGAGTGGCCCTCGGTCCTACCGGCCCCGGAACTGCCGAACGCCCGCCTCAGGCCCCGCGACTAGAACCACGACCCGATCGTCTTCACCGCGCCCGCGGCCCCGTCGTAGACGTCCCGCCCGAACTCCGCGACGTTGCCGACGGTGCCGACCACGATGTCCCCGGCGTCGTTGAGCAGCTCCACCCCGGTGTCCGCGGCACCCTGCCCGGCCTCGGACCAGTTGCCGGAGAACAGGTCGCCGACCACCCGCCCGCCACCCGTGACGACGTCGCCGACCAGGTCCGCGCCACCGGCACCGACGTCGCCGACCAGGTCGACCACCGGCCCCACACCGGGCAGGTTCGAACCGGGCAGCGACGGGCCGACCGGGCTGTCGTACCACTTCTGCGACGTCACCGACCCACCGTCGCCGGTCGCGATCTTGGCCAGGTTGGAGACGGACTCGCTG
>NZ_DBNGPQ010000033.1:0-36967 GCF_057122925.1 Umezawaea sp.
GGGGAAACACCCGGTCCCATTCCGAACCCGGTAGTTAAGCCCTCCTGCGCCGATGGTACTGCACTGGTGACGGTGTGGGAGAGTAGGTCGCTGCGGGACAATTTTTCCCTCAGGGGGAGTTCCTTTATGGGACTCCCCCTGAGGGCTTTTGTGCGTTGGTTGGCTGGTCAGGCCAGTTGTGCCGCCAGGGCTTTGCCGAGTTCCATGCCGGACAGCCAGGCGGTTTCCACCCGTGGGTTGCCCCAGGCGTCGCCCGCGATACCGATGCGCTGTTCGTCCAGGTGGAACGGGGTTCGGCCTGGTGCGGTGGGGCGGGCGTAGGTCCAGCGGTGCACGTGGGCTGTGACGGCTCTGGTGTCGAGGCCCAGGACTGTTCGGACGGCGGCTTCCACCTCGTCGCTTGCGGCTGCTGGGTCGGCCACGTAGTTCTCGGCGAACTCGGCTGTGGTGTGGGCCACCAGGACCGGGGCGGTGTCGCCGCGGCGGTCGCCGTCGTCGAAGACCGCTTGCAGGATCGGGTGGTCGTTGACGAACGCGCCGTGGAAGTCGGACCAGTCGCGTGAGGGGAAGACGAGGGTGACGGCCAGCGACGGCAGCCACCGCTGGTCTTCTACGGCGGTGCGGGCGTTCAGCAGCTCCGGGTGCAGGACGCGCAGTGCCTGGGGGCCGGGCATGGCCAGCACCACCGCGTCCGCTGCGATGCCGTCGACCTTGGGGCCTGGTTCGATCCACTCGACGGTGCGGTCGGTGGTCACGTCGAGGCCGTCCGCCAGGTCTTCCGCCAGTGAGCGGAGGCCGTTCGGTGCCGCCCAGCGCATCGGGCCGGTGGTCTGGTGGCTGCCGTCCGGGTCCAGCACGGACAGCGTGTCCGTCCACTCGCGGACCAGACCCCTCTCCTGCCAGCGCGTGACCAGCGAGGTGAAGCCGTCGTCCTGCGCGGTGAAGTAGGCGGCGCCGATGTCCGTGCGCCGGTCGTCGTACCGCTTCGTCGCGAGCCTGCCGCCGCAGACGCGTGAGCGTTCGAGCACCCGCACCGCCAGCCCGGCCTCGGTCAACGACCTGGCGCAGGCGAGGCCCGCGATTCCCGCTCCCACCACGACCACTGCCACGTCGTCAGCTTATGAGTGGCGCTCAGTCACGGCTGAACGGGGCCGAGCGGCCGACCGGTCAGGAGTTTGCTGCGAGCGGGTGACGTGGGGGAGCCGTGGCGTCCGCGCTGCTTAACGTGATCGCCATGAACGTCGACCTGGAGGTCCCGGTGCGGTGGCGCGGTGTGCGGAAACACGTGATGCGCAAAAGAAGGCGGGGCAGGCACGCTCGGGAGAGGGCGCCTGCCCCGCCGACGTTGATGGCGGCGTTCTTCGGGATCGTGCTGCTGGTGGCACTGGTCCTGCTGCTGCTCACCTACGTCTAGCCCGCCGTGAACCCGATCAGCGCGACTGGAGGGCGTCCACGGCGACGGCCTGCGCGATGACGACCCGGCGGTCGATGTACTGGTCCTGGATGTCCAGGAGGTAGTGGTCACGCAGCCAGGTCTTCTTGTCCACGCTGAACACCGGTGCTCCGCCGCGGGTGAAGTCGAAGTGGTAGCGCATCGGGAACGGGAAGTTGTTGAGGAACGGGATGAAGTTCCACAGCCTGCGGAACACCGCCACGCCCTGGCTGCGCTCCTTGCCGGTCGCGGTGGGTGCGCCGGGCTGGTCCAGGTGCCACGTCGAGTTCAGCAGCGACTTGCCGAAGTCCTTGCGGAAGAAGCCGATCGGCTGGTTGTTGCCGTCGATGACGTCGTACCCGCTCGCCAGGTCGATGACCTTGCGGGCCCGGAAGTTCGCCAGCACCGTGGACTTCGAGGAGTCCGTGTAGATGGTGACGTGCTCCTTGAACGCCATGCGCTTCTGCTCCACGAAGGCGACGACGGTTCCCGGCTCGCCCTGACCGTTGTCGGCGAAGATCTCGTAGCGGTTCACCATGAAGGTGACCTTCTGGTGCATGTGGAGCCGGTTCATTTGCTGCGGGTTCACATTTCCCCCTGGGCTGGTCCGAGTGAGTGACAGAGCATGTCACTCGACCGGGCGAAGGTCTCCGGTGGGGAACCTCTTCTCGTTGCGCTCGATCTTCGCGAACGCGGCCTCGACCAGGTCGACGTCCAGCTTGTCGGCCAGCCGGACCAGGTAGTGCACGACGTCGGCCAGCTCGTCGCGGACGTTCCAGGCCAGCTCCGGGTCCGACATGGCCCGCGCCGCCTCCTCCGGCGTCAGCCACTGGAACAGGTCGGTCAGCTCGCCGACCTCCCCGGACAAGGCCATGACCAGGTTCTTCGGCGTGTGGTAGGTGTCCCAGTCGCGGGCGGCGGCGAACCGGCGCAGCGCGTCCCGCAGGTCTTCCAGGTTGTTCATACCCGCAGGGCTACCACACCGGTCGCGGCGGTGGGCGGTGTTCCGCGGGTGCTCGGTCGCGAACGTTTGCGGACTGTGCTGTCCCCACGGGTGTCCAGCGATAGCGTCAGCGTGCGGACGCTCCGGCACGGGGCCCCGGCGAGGTCGGGTCCCGCGTGGTTCGTCGACCCACCGGGCGGGCCGCGACCTGTCGACCGCTCACCTGACCAGTGGAGGACACCGCAGTGACCGACCAGCGCACCGACCCGGCACCGGTAGCCGATGAGCGCACCACCCTCGTGGGATTCCTCGACCACCACCGCGACACCCTCGCGATGAAGTGCGAGGGCCTCACCGACGAGCAGTTGCGGCTCCGGGCCGTGCCGCCGTCCACCATGTCGCTGCTGGGTCTCGTGCGGCACCTGACGGAGGTCGAGCGCGGCTGGTTCGGCCGTCGGGTCGCGGGGCGGGACCTGCCGCCGCTGTACTTCAGCGAACCGGACAACCCCGACGGCGACTTCGAGGACCTCGACTCGCCCGACGTGGCCGCGGTCTTCGAGGCCTGGCGGACCGCCTGCGCCGAGTCGAGGGACATCGTCGCGGCCACCCCGCTGGACTCCACCGCCCAGCGCCGCGACGGCACCGACGTGACCCTGCGCTGGATCGTGCTGCACATGCTGGAGGAGTACGCCCGCCACAACGGGCACGCCGACTTCCTGCGGGAACGCATCGACGGCTCGACGGGTGAGTGACCAACACGGTGGAGTTGGGGAAACACCCGTTCGAGATCCACTATCTTGTCGCCGTGGCACGCACCTGGTTATCGATTCGCGTGGAACTGGTCGAAGGCCGTGGACAGCTGTTCTGGCCCCGGCCGGGCCGTGACTTCGTCGTGGCGAGGACGCACTCGTTCGGACAGCTGGCTCGGGCGGTCGACATAGCGTTCGCCCGGTGGGACCTGGCCCACATGCACATGTTCACCCTGTTCGGCGGGG
Organism: Umezawaea sp.; assembly: GCF_057122925.1. Taxonomy (NCBI): domain Bacteria; kingdom Bacillati; phylum Actinomycetota; class Actinomycetes; order Pseudonocardiales; family Pseudonocardiaceae; genus Umezawaea; species Umezawaea sp. Next base: position 3,371 of record NZ_DBNGPQ010000033.1, read on the forward strand.
CGTGCATCAGCGCGCTGAACCACTGGGACGGCGATGAGCCCGAGGGCACGATGGACAGCGCCAAGACCAAGTTCGGCAAGCTGAAGCCCGGTGACCAGTTCGCCTACGTCTTCGACTTCGGTGACGAGTGGGCGCACGTGTGCACGGTCGGCGCGGAACGCGTGGACCCGCTGGAGCTGCTCGGCTACGTGCCGGACGGGCCGACGCCGTACTGGGGGTGGGGCGAGCTGCCCGACCAGTACGGGCGCGGGTGGGACGACGACGGCGACGTGGCTCCGAAGCCGCCGAAGCCGGTGCTGAGCGACCTGCCGCCGATCCTGCCGCTGTGGGGGAAGCAGCAGCGGCGGCGTGGTGCGGGGGCCAGAGGGCCTGCGTGATGGGCTGCGGTCGGGGGACCGGGGTGATGATGGGTGGTGGTCGGAGACCGGGGTGACGGGCGGCGGTCGGGGGGACCAGGGTGATGGACGGCGGTCGGGGACCGGCGTGATAGGCGATGGCCGGGGGCCCAGGGTGATGGGCGGCAGTTGGGGGATCGGCGTGACGGGCGGCTGCCAGGGGGCGGCGTGGTGGGCGGCTACCAGGGGACCGGGGTGACGGGCTGCGGTCAGGGGACCAGGGTGAGTTTGCCCTGTCTGGGTGTGGTGCGGCTGGCGCCGGGAAGGGCGGTGACGACCAGGCCGAACAGGAGGGTGTTCAGCTCGGTCGGGTCGAGCAGCAGTTCGTGGGCCACCTGCTGGGGGCTGGTGCCGCGGTCGCGCAGGGTGCGGAAGACCTTGGTCAGCAGCAGCGAACCCTCGCGGGCGGTCAGGCCGTCCGGTTCGGCGAGGCGGTAGCCGCGGCGGCTGAGTTCGGCGCAGACGGTGCCGTACTGGTCGGCGGTGAGCAGACCGAGGTCGCGCAGGCGGTAGGTGAGGGCCAGCGCCGAGACCCGCCAGTGCGCGCGGTGGGTGAGCACCTGCTCGGTGACCGGGCCGCGGGGCACGGAGGCGAGCACGCCCGCGCGGGGCATGAGGAACGCTCCGGCGAAGGTGTTCGCCTGGCGTTCCGCGTCCTCCGGGCGGGTGTGCGCGTGCAGCACGAGGTGGCCCAGTTCGTGGGCGGCGTCGAACCGGCCGCGTTCGGCGGACGTCGTCGGGTTGAGGAACACGTACGGCGTTCCCGCGTGCCAGAAGGAGAACGCGTCCACCTCGGCGCAGTCGGCGGGCAGCGAGAACACCCGCACGCCGTGCGCCTCCAGCAGGTGCACGGTGTTCGGCGCCGGACCGGAGCCCAGCCCCCAACGGCCGCGCACCATGCTCGCGGCGGTCTCCGGGTCGGGGTGCTCCAGCGTCGGCACGTCCGGCACCGGCAGCGTGAACGTCCGCTCCAGCCACCGGTTGACCCCGATCGCCAGCCTGCCCGCCGCCACCGCCGCGTCCCGCCGAGGCACGGGAACCCTGGCCGCCGCGCGGAACGCGACGGCCTCGCACGGCAGTTCTGCCTCGTCGGGGGCTTCGAGGAACTCCACCGGGAAGCCGAGCGCCTCGGCCAGCGCGACCGTCGTCTCCGCGCCGGGCCGCCGCCTGCCGCGCTCGTAGTCGCCGATGCTGCTCGCGCTCACCCCGACGGTTCGGGCCACGTCGGCCGCGGTCAGTCCACGCCGCTTGCGCGCGAGGACGAGTCGGGAAGGTGTGAGCATGGTGGCGCCATTCTGGTACCTCCTCCCGAACCGCCGCCAGACGGGGTCAGCGCAGGGACACGGTGAAGTCGATCTCGTCCGGTCCGTCGGGCGTGATGCCCGGCACCGGGCCGAAGTCGTAGGGCGGCAACGTGATCCGGTGCGACCAGTGGTCGATCACCTGCCCCTGCGGCGTCGGCTCCGGCTGCGACACCTCCCGCAGCACCACCAGCCGCCCGTCCCGCACGATCGGGAACGTCACCAGGAACCACAGCTTCAGCCCGCCGCTGCGCTCGAAGTCGGAGAACAGGCTGAACTGGTCGTGGTCGTTGTCCCGCGTCATCGCCGTGATCGCGGGCCCCTTGGTGTAGTCGCTGCGCAGCTTCGCGCCGGGATCGCCGGTGTGTCTGTTGCCCTGCAACGCCCCGAGCACGATCGGCTTGCTCGGGTGCCGCACCAGCCCGGCGTTCCACTTGTCGTACCGGCTCCACCCGAGCCCGACCAGCAGTTCGCGCAACCGCCCGACGCGGTGGATCCAGTCGAGCAACCCGGCCCCGTTGGTGGGGCCGAGCGGGGGAGCGGACGTGCGCGCGTTCAGGCCGGCCCAGATCGCCTCGTCCAGGTGCTCGACCTTCAGATCGAGCTCGGCCAGGCGGGCGTCAGGACCCGGCATCGGCGTCGCCGGGTGGAACAGGATCTCGGTCATGGGGTCACGGTAGCGAGGGGGTCCGACAGTTTTCGGTGGCCGGATCCGGGCTGGTTGTCGGTGCTCGGTGGGAGGGTGCGGACGTGTACCAGCACGTCGACCCCGGCCCGCCTCCCCCGCCGAGTTCGTGGGCGACCGCGAGGGTCATGGGGCGCACCCGGCGCACCGGGACCGCGCCCGAGTTGGCCCTGCGGCGGGCGATGCACCGCCGCGGCCTCCGGTACGTGGTCGACAGGTCGCCGCCGGGCACGAACCGCCGTCGCCGGGTGGACGTCCTGCTGCGCGGCCCGCGGATCGCGCTGTTCGTCGACGGGTGCTTCTGGCACTCGTGCCCCGACCACGCCCACCTGCCGGTGGCGAACCGCTCGTGGTGGCGGCTCAAGCTGAGGGGTGTCGTGCTGCGCGACCGCGACTCGGACCGCCGACTCACCGCCGCGGGCCGGCGTGTGGTGAGGGTGTGGGAGCACGAGGACCCGGAGGCCGTCGCGGACTGCGTCGCGTCCCTCAGCCGGGGGCTGCGCGGATGCCGGTGAGCCGGTCAGCGGTCGTCGAGGGGCAGGGCGGTCAGCAGGCCGGTGGTCACGTCGGTCGTCTCGGTGTGCCAGCCGCGCAGTTCGTCGACCGCGGGCGCCCTGGCGTAGTCGGTGTGGTTCGCGACCACGCTCAGGGTGCCCCAGAGGCGGGCCGTGTGGTGGGCGAGCGGGGTGTCCACGTACAGCGGGAGGGTGAGGAGGTCCGTTCTCATGCCGGTGCTGGCTTCGTGGTGGGCGCGGTGCAGGGCCGCCACCGAGCGTTCCAGCGCGGTGCGCAGGAGCCAGGCGCAGCACTTCGGCCAGATCCCGGTGGCGAGCCCGCCGGTGGTGAGCAGGCCGTTCGCGAAGCGGAGTCGTTCGGCGACCTCGTCCTGGACCGCCGTCGTGGTGGTGGCTGTTCGGCTCGCCAAGGTTCTGTCTCCTCCGGTTCGCGCCAGTTGTCGAAAACGTAGAGCGCAAAGAGACCTACTGAAGAGTTGTCACACCATCGGGTGTAATTGGTTAGGTTGAGAATGCGCTGGTGAGGCACGCCGTGTGGTCGAGTCACACCGACGTGTTCACCCGATTTCTGCGGGCTCTCATTCCACCGGGATCTGGGTGAGTTCGCGCAGCGCGTTCCGGTCGCCGTCCAGGTGTCCGCGCGCCCAGGACAGGACCGAGGACTCCTGAGCGAACAGGACCACCTGGCGGTCCGCGGACAGGGCCAGCAGCAGGTCGAGGATGGCGGTGGTGCGGCTGTCGTCGGCCTGGACGGTGATGTCGTCCAGCAGCAGGGGGCACGTTTCGCCGGGTGCGGTCAGGTGGTCGGCCAGGGCGAAGCGCAGCAGCAGGTAGACCTGCTCGGCCGTGCCCAGCGACAGGTTGGCCGCCGGGCGCCACCGGCCGGAGGGGCCGCGCACGGCGACCTTCAGGGTGGCCGGGTCGACGGTGGCGTCGGTGTAGCGGCCGTCGGTGATCCCGGAGAGGTGGTCGCACAGGGTCGTGGCGAGCGCCGGGGCGATGTCCTGGTGGACGCTGTCCTGCGCGGAGGCGAGGAACTTCCGGGTGAGGGTCAGCGTGGTGGCCAGGCCCATGACGTCGGCCAGGTCGGTCTGCGCGGCGGCCAGCGCCTCCTCGGCCTCGGGGACGCCGGGCAGGGTGCGGCCGCGTTCGGTGAGCGCGCCGCCCAGTTCGTCGGCGGCCGTGGCCATCCGCTTGGCCTCGGTGCGGGCCGCGGTGACGGCGGCTCGGGCTTCGACGAGCAGCACCTCGATCCTCTCCGCGTCGGCGGTGACCGCCTCGCGGTCGTCCTGCTCGGCGGTGTCGGCCAGTTCGTCGAGCCTGGCGGGCCTGGTCGTCACGTCCTGCTCGGCGTCGCCGACGAGGGCGTCGCGCTCGGCCAGCGCGGTGGCCGCGTCGCGCTCGTCGCGGTCGGCCTCCTCCTTCAGCGCGGCGAGCCGCCGCGCCGTCGTGACGACCGCGGCGGCGAGGTCGTCACGGGTGGTGCCGGTGAGCAGGCCGGTCAGCTCGACCCAGGCGTCGCGCTCCTCCGCGCTGGCGCGGAGCTGGTCCTCCCAGCCGCGCTGCCACGCGTTGAGCGCGGCCAGCAGTTCGGTGTCCGTGGTGGCGGTGGAGCGCTCGTCGATGGCCAGCACGGCACCGCGCACCAGTTCCAACGCCTTGGCGCGCAGGCGTTCTACCTCGACGGCGGCCTCCTCGGCCCGGTCGCGTTCGGCGACGGCCCGCGTCAGCACGTCCTTCTGCGCGGCCATGGCGGCCTGCCGGGCGGCGACCGCGCAGGACCGCTCGTACAGCGCGAGCAGCTCGCCGACGTCCAGCTCGGGTTCGGGATAACCCTTGGCGGCCAACGCGATCCGCAGCTCCTCGGTCTGCCTCGTCGCCTTCTCCGAGTACTGCCGCTGGTGCTCGTCCCAGACCGCGCGGTCCGAGCGCAGGCTGATCTGCCGCTCGGCCCTGGTGGCGAGGCCCCGCAGCACCGGTGGTTCCACGGGCAGGCCGAGCGCGGCGCACCGGGCCGCGGCCCCGGTCGCGGCCGAGTGGTGGAGCTGGTCGCCGGAACCCGTGGAACCGGTGGTCGCGGACTCGACGAGCCGCAGGACACCGAGGAACAGCACGGGGGTCAGCAGGGCCAGTCCGAGCAGCCACGGTCCCATGAGGACCAGGGCGAGCCCCAGCGCTCCCACGGCGCCCGCCGCGGTGCCGACCGCGGTGCGGCGGAGGGACTTCGGGCGCGGGGGAGGGGTGTCGAGCGCGGCGGCCAGCTCGCGCACGGCGGCGGGGCCGACGGCCAGCGCCGCGGTGAGCCGGGTGTCGCCGATCTGCTCGTCGACCATGGGACGGCGGCCCTCGTGCGCCGCCACGACCGCGAGCGCGCGTTCACGGGCCAGCGCCAGTTCGCGGATGCGGGGCTTCACCTCGGTGTCGCCGGTGGGCGGTTCCGGCACGGCCGCCAGTTCCTGCCTCAGTTCGGCGGCGGTGGACCCGGTGAGCTTGCGGGGCTTGGGCACCGCCCGCCACGCCGCGAGCGCCGCGTGCACGATCCGCGTCGCCTCCTCCTGCGCGATGAGCCCGACGGGGGCGACGCCGCCGAACCGCTCGTCCAGCTCGCGCACGCGGGCGAGCCGCTGTTCGGCCCTGGCGACCTCGGCGGCGCCCGCGTCGACCTTCTCCCGCGACCGCACGGCTTTGCGCACGGCGGCGGTGTGCGCGCGGGTCGCGGTCAGCAGCGCGTCCAGCGCCGAGGCCGCCGCGTCCGCGCGCTCGGCGGCCTCGGCCGCGGTGTCGGCCGCGGCGCGGCGCTCCTCCGCCTCCACCACGAGGTCCAGGTACCGCTGGTGCGCGGTCACCGCGTGGGCGAGGTCCCGCTTGGCCTGCTTGAGCCGGTACTTGGCGACCTGGAGCGGTTTGCTGGAGTTCGCCCGCCCCAGCCCCACGTGGTCGCGCTGGAACGACTCCAGCCGGTCCAGCGCCGCCACGGCGGTCGCGTCGGCGCCCGCGGTGGCCGCCGCGCGCTGGAGGTGCTCCTGGAGCCCGTCGGCCGCGCCCAGCACGCCCAGCAGTTCGGCCTGGTTCACGCACGCGGTGGCGGCGAAGGACTTGCGGTCCAACCCGAGCCAGCGGCTGCCGTCGGGCGCGCCCTCGAACACGACCTCCGCGCTGACGTCCGACCGCTGCCCGACGTCCACGACCCGGCAGCCGCCCCGGCCCGCGAGGTCCTGGCACAGCTCGACGCGCCGCCCGTCGTCGAGCCGCACGACGGCCGAGACCCGCCAGTCGTCGCCGTGCCACGGCTTGTGCTGCTCGGCGAACCGCCGTTCCGCCACCGTGGCCGCGCCCCGGCCCCGCCGTCGCCCGCACAGCGCCGCGTAGATCGCGGCGTGCCACGAGGACTTCCCCGACTCGTTCGCGCCCGCGATCACGGTCAGGCCCGGTGCCAGCTCCAGGGTCCGGCCTGCCAGCGGACCGAACGCGTGGGCGGTCACGGACTCGATTCTCATGGACTACCCCTGGTCTTCAGCTCTATCAGTGCACGGCAAGGTCGGCGGTGCGTCCGTCGAGCGCGCGCAGGCCCGTGACCAGCACCCGCCGCCGGGTGTCGTCGTCGAGGCGCGGGTCGGCCCGCACGTCGCGGACGAAGCGGCCGCGCACGGTGGGCTCCTCGGCGAGCGCGGTGAGGTCGTGGGCCACGACGAGGTTCCCGAAGCGCGGCACCAGCGCGTCCAGGTGCGGCGCGGCCGAGACCAGTCCCGCCGGGGACAGGTCCACGTCCGGGCCGACCTCCCCGCCGAGCGTGACCCTGGCGGTGCCCGTCAGCCCGGCCGCGGCGGCGGCGATCCGCTCGCGCACCTCGTCGACGTGCGCGGCCCCGGCCAGGTCCACCGCGACGTCGTGCACCCGGCTGGTCGACACGTCGTGGCGGACCCTCTCCACCCGGCCGTCGTCGTGGACGGTGCAGAGCACGGCGCCCCTCGGACCGCTCTCGCCGAACGTGAGCGGGTCGGGGTTGCCGGGGCAGGTGTGCCGCGGCGCGTCGACCGGGGTGTGGAAGTGCCCGACGAACGCGTGGTCCAGGCCGGAGGCCTCGACCTGCTCGGCGGTGAACGGCGCGTGCGGGGCCGTGCCGGACCCCTGCCCGGCCAGGCCCGCCACCTCGGAACCGTGGAACAGGGCCAGGTTCACGCCGCCGCGCCCGACCTCGAACCCGGTCAGGAACCCCTCGGCGGTCACCGGCGCGCGGTGCGCCGCTCCCCACAGGGTCACCCCGTCGGCGAGCGGCTCGGGCACCAGGCGGTCCTCGGTGAACACGTGCACGTTCGACGACCACGCCACCTGCTGGTACGGGCTCCTCGGGCCGTAGCGGTCGTGCTCGCCCGGCGCCACGTGCACCGGCACGGCGACGTCCTCGAACGCGTCGCGCAGGAACTCGGCCGTGGCGGGGGAGAACCGGTCGTGCTCGTAGAGGTCGCCCGCGCACAGCAGGGCGTCCACGCGCTCGGACCTGGCGAGCGCGGTGATCCGCTCCAGCGTGGCGCGCAGCGCGGCCCTGCGCCCCCCGGCGACGCCCGCCGGGAACGGTGTGGCGGCGAAGGAGGTGTCGAGGTGCAGGTCGGCGAACAGCAGGAGCTTCACCCGTGTCTCCGCGAGGCGGACTCGACGCGGGGCCTCGGCAGCAGCAGGGGCTGGGCGGCGAGCAGCGCGCCGCTGAGCCACCGGGTGTCCTCGTGCCAGCCGCGCAGCTCGTCCGCGGTCGGCGCGATCTCGTAGTCGTGGTGGTGCGCGGCCCGGCGCAGCGCGTGCCACAGCTGCGCGGTGTCCGCGGCGACGTCGTCGCCCACGTGCTTGGGCAGGCGCAGCAGCAGGGCGTGCATCGACCTGGTGGCGCTCGGGTCGTCGGCGCACACCAGCGCCACCACCGCGCGCTCCAGCGTCGTGCGCAGCAGCCAGGCGCCGCAACGCACCCGCACCCCGTCCAGCCCGCGCGCGTCCGCGAGCATCCGGCCCACGTGGTCGAGGCGGTCGAGCACTTCCCGATCAGTCACGTCACTCCTCTCGCAGCCAGTTCGTCAGTCGTTCGGTGTCCCGGATCAGGGCCAGCAGGTCGCCGTCGTACGACGAGACCGTCCCCTCCCGGCAGGCGTTCAGCACGCCCACGGCCCAGGCGCCGAGCGTGTTCGTCAGGTAGGACAGCAGGTTCCGGTTCTCGGCCGGGTCGTCGAACACGGCGAGCGCCAGGCGCTGACGGGTCGTCAGCGCCTGCTCCAGCACCTGCTCGACCTCGGCGTGCGGCTGGCCGCGGGCCAGCCGCACCTGGCGGAACCTCATGTCCCCCGCGGTTTCCAGCGCCGCCCGGCAGCAGGAGGCCACCAGTTCGGCGCGTGCTTCCTCGGGGAGGTCCTCGGTGGTGCGCATGGCCCGCGCGTCGGACAGGTACCGGTCGACGGGGTCGTCGCACCTGCGCACCCGCACCGCGGAGCCCTCCTCCCGGCACACCTCCCACACGGTCGCGGGGAGGCGGAGCCTGCGCACCGCCTCGGTGAGGCGGTCGTCGTGGGTGAACACCACGACCTGCCGGGTGAGGCCGACGTCGGCGAGGACCTGCGCGAGACCGTCCACCTTGGCCGGGTCCATCGCCTGCACCGGGTCGTCGATCACCACGAACCGGAACGGGCTCTCGTCGACCACGGCCCTCGGCAGGAACAGCGCGAGGGCCATCGCGTGCAGCTCGCCCTGGCTCATCACGGCGAGCGCCGAGTTCGGCTTCCCGTCGACCGAGACGTCCAGCTCCACCCGCCGGTTGTCGTGGCCGGTGCTCTCCAGGTGCACGGTGCCGAGGTCGATGTTGCTCTGCTGGCGGAGCCGCTGCCAGATCCGCTGCGACTCCTTGGCGAACGGCGCGATCCGCTCCGAGCGGAGCCGCGCCGCGGTTCTTCGGATCCAGTTCTCGGCCTCGGTCACGTCGGCGAGCACCTGCTGGTCGGCCAGCGCCCGCTCGGCCTGCGAGTGCCACTCGAACAGCGCGAGCGCCATCGGCCGCCACACCAGGTCCCGCTTGTCGATCTGCTCCCGCGCGGCGGTCTTGAGCGCGTCGACGGCCGCGAGCACCGCCGCGTGCCGCTCGGGCAGGTCGGTGCGCAGCTTCACCGGGTCCTCGTAGGTGGAGCACTCCGCCCACACGGCCCACGCCGCGCGCACGGCCTCGGTGTGCAGGAGACCGTCGACCTCCTTGAACAGCTCGGGGACCGGTGTGCACAGCGAGCGCGCGGCGGCGGTCGCGGTGTCGAGCCGGGTGCCCGCGTCGTGCAGCACCGCCGCCGCGGCGGCCAGGGTCTCCGCCCGCTTGGTCGTCGCGGTGAACCAGCGCTGGTCCAGCACGCCGATCCCGCAGACGGGGCACGACTTGTTGCCCTTGGCCTCGTGCAGCTCCAGCGCCACGCGCAGGACCTCGCTGGTGCGCAAGCACATCTGCGCCCCGTCGGTCGCGACCGCGGCCACGCCCGCGAGCGCCGCGTCCAGCTCCTCCAGGCAGCGCGCCACGTCCGCGGCCGACGGCGGCGCCAGCTCGGTCACCCGGAGCAGCAGCGGCATCCCGCCGGCGCCGACGTCCGTGCCCAGCGCCAGGTCCGCCAGCGCGTCCAGGTCCGGGTGGTCCTGGCCCAGCAGTTCGGCCGCGCGCTGCGCCCGGCCGTCGGGTGAGGCCGCCAGCTCCTCGCGCACCTTGGCCCGCCGGTCGTGCGGCCGGGCGACCACGTCCGCCAACCGCTTGCGGTGCTCGGCGAGCCGGTTCTGCGCGTCGGTGATGGCCTCCAGCCCCAGCAGGCTGTGCACCGCGTCGTGCAGCTCGCTCGGCTTGCCCTCCAAGGACTTCCCGAGTTCGCTGTAGGGCAGGAACGGCCGGTAGGTCTCCAGCGCCGACCGCCACCTCGCCTGGTCGAACGGCTCCGGCTCCCGCCCGTCGGTCTGCTCGGTCCACGTGCCGCCGGTGAAGTCGTCGCCGTCCGCCCACGCCCGGCGGATCGTGGTCGCGCCCTCGCCGCCCGCCCGCACCAGCGTGATGGCCACCGAGGCGTCCTCCGGCGAGTGCAGGTTGCGCCAGCCCTGCCGCCACACCTCGTTGAGCGACTTCGTCCACCGGGTGTTGTTGCCGGTCAACGCGAACTCCGCGGCCTCGGCGAAGCTCGACTTGCCGGAGCCGTTGCGCCCGGTCACCACGGTCAGGCCCGGCCCGCTCACCAGCGGCAGGTCGACCTCCTGGCCGATGCCACGGAAACCCCGCACGCGCACGCCCGCCAGGTAGATCCCGGCACCCAGCGACCGGCGGGGGTGGGCCTCGGGGGCGTCCTCGGCGACGACGCCGTCCAGGACGCGGTTCAGCGCCGCCTCACCACGGCAGGCCGCGATCACCAGTTCGGCGGCACGAGGGGTCAACTCCCGATCACGTGCCACCCGGCTGAGCATCAAACCGTGTAATCCGGTTCCGGCAACCGCCACCGTTGTGTCTCCTCTTCGTGCTGACGCAGCACGGCTAGGCGGGAAACGTAGGCGCAACGACCAGCGTTGTTGAAGGGTGTTCACACGATCGAGTGGTCGCTATCGGGCGAGGCTGATCTCGCAGAGTTACCAATTTCGCGCGGAATTCCCGTGGTCACGCACTCGGTGGACGCACGATTCCCCCTGGCGGGCCACGAACAATTCGATGTGATCGCGAATCGTGTTCTGGGAGGGTTTCGCGGGTGGACGTCGAGGAGATCACCGAACGCCTGACCCGTCGCTTCGGACCGTCGGTCGCCGACTGGTGCGCGGGCGCGCCCGCCCGCGCGGAGCGGGCCGCCGCCGAGTGGGGACTGGCCCTGGGAGAGCTGATCACCGACGGCGCGTCGTCGGTCGCGGTGCGCTGCGCGTGGCCCGACGGCACCCCCGCCGTGCTCAAGCTCAGCCCGGAGGAGCCGTTCCTGGCCGAGCAGGTCGCGATGCTGCGCCGGTTCGCCCCCTCCGGCCGGGTGCCCGCCGTGCTCGCCGCCCGCGCGGACGCCGTGGTGCTGGAGGAGGTCCGGCCCGGCACGGCCGCCGACGAACTCGACCGGCACCCCTCACCGGAGCTGTGGGCCGACCTGGTGGGCGCCCTGCACGCCGTCGAGCCGCCCGCCGACGCCCCGCGCGACCTGCGCGACCGCACCGGCGAGTCCTTCGCCCGCATCGGCCGGCGCCTGGCGGAACCCGCGATCGGCGCGCGGATCAGCCGCCGCACCTGGGACCTGGCGGCGCGGCGCTGCGAGGCGCTGCTCGACACCGCGGCGGCGCGGGTCGTGCTGCACGGCGACCTGCACCTGGGCAACGTGCTCGACGGCGGCCCGCGCGGACTCGTGGCCATCGACCCGAAGGTCTGCGTCGGCGACCCGTGCTTCGACGCCTTCGACTACGTGCTGGCCGGAGCCGGGCTGGACGGCGTCGAGAACCGGTGCGCGGCGCTCGCCGAGGCCGCGGGGCTCGACGGCGACCGGCTGCTCACGTGGGCCAGGGTCGGTGCCCCGATGCTCGCCATCGCCCTCATCCCGGACGGCGCCGCCGAGGAGGCCGTGGCGGAACTGCTCGCCCTCAGCGCTCCCACACCTGGATAGCCCGCACGACGAAAGGGGCGTCCGGCACGTACGTGCCCTTGCCGGGGTAGGTGGTGAACTCGGCCTCCGTCGAGCACGTCTCGCCCTGGAAGACGCTCGCGTCCCTGGTCAGCCGGTTCACGAACGAGCGGGCCACCAGCCCGCCCGGCAGCGGGATGCACTCGCCGGGGTTCGCCGACTCCAGGTCGAGCCGCTTCGCCGGACCGGTGTACTCGACGCCGCCCCACAGGCAGAACTCGCCGCGGTCGCACACGGGCTCGGCGGACTGCTGGGCCGCGGCGGTGCCGCTCGCGACGAGGGCGCCCGCCGTGATGGCCAACGCCGTCACCAGGCTTCGGGTCATGGTCAACCTCCGTCGCTCGCGCACCGCTCCAGACTCGGCCGTTCGGCCTGATCCCGCGCCGGAGTCGCCCGCCGTTCACCTCATCGTGTGCGCGACACGCCGAAGCGGCTACTCGACCTTCCGGATCAGCGCTACCGCGTCGCGCGGAGCCATGACCTTCGCGTCGTTGTCGAAGTAGACGAACACGTCACCGCGACCGGCCCAGGCGCGGACCTTCGCCGCCCACTCGTCGAGCCCCTCGTCGGTGTAGCCGCTGACGTACAGCTCGTCGGCGCCGTGCAGCCGGACGTAGACGAAGTCGGCGGTCACGGCCTCCAGGCGCGGGAACTTCCCCGCCGAGTCCGCGACCACCAGCGCGATCCCGTGCTCGCGCAACAGGTCGGGCAACCGGGGGTCGGTGAAGCTCGGGTGGCGGACCTCCAGCGCGTGCCGCAGCGGCCGGTCGGCGTCGGTCGTCGTCCACGCCGGGTCGACGCGCTCGTCGTGCCGGGTCGCCAGCTCGGCCGCGGCGCTCGTCGTGCGGGGCAGGTCGCCGAAGAACCCGACCAGCAGGTCGGGGTCGAACCCCAGGGTCGGCGGCAGCTGCCAGAGCACCGGCCCCAGCTTCGGGCCGAGCGCCAGCACGCCGGAGGCGAAGAAGTTCGCCAGCGCGCCCCCGCTGTCCCGCAAGCGCTTGAGGTGCGTGATGAACCGGCCGCCCTTGACCGAGAACACGAAGTCGTCCGGTGTCCGAGCGGCCCACTCCAGGTAGCTCGACGGCCGTTGCAGCGAGTAGAACGAGCCGTTGACCTCCACCGAGGTCACCTGCCGCGACAGGTGCTCCAGCTCCCGCTTCCGCGCCAGGCCCGGCGGGTAGAAGACACCGCGCCACGGCGGGTACACCCAGCCCGACGTGCCGATCCTGATCTCGCCCACCGCACCCATGCTGCCCCGGCGGCCGCGAAGCGGAAAGTCGGGCGAACTTGACCTTGAACCGCCCGCCCCGGATGCTCGAACGGGTGATGGGACGAACGCACGCGCTCACCGGGTGGTGTGCGGGACTGGGGATCGCCCCACTGCTGGGCCACGGCGACCTGGGCGGAGCCGTCCTCCTCGGACTGGTGACGGCCGGGTTCGCGCTGCTGCCCGACTTCGACCACCGGCACTCGACCGCGTCGCGCTACCTCGGCCCGCTGACCGGGGTCGTCTCGTTCGTGCTCCGCAAGTCGTCGAGGTACGTCTACGCGATCACCAAGGGGCCGCGCGACGAACCGGTGACCGGCGAGCACCGGCACCTGTCGCACACCGTCCTGTTCGCCGTGCTGCTCGGCTACCTCACCGCCGGTCTCACGGAGCTGGGCGGCAGGTGGGCCGTGCTCGGCGTCGCGGTCTTCGCCGTGCTGCTCGCCGAGGCGGCGCTCGGCGACTGGGTCGCGGTCGTGTTCGTCGGCGCCGCCGGGTGGTGGCTCGTCCGGTTCGGCTTCGACGCCGCCCTGGTCCAGATGGAGGGCCTGTCCGGCGTGCTGGGCATCGCCGTGGCCGTCGGGTGCTTCGTGCACTGCCTCGGCGACGCCGTGACGATCTCCGGCTGCCCGTTCCTGTTCCCGCTGCCCATCGCGGGGGAGACCTGGTACGAGCTGCGCCCGCCGAAGTGGCTGCGCTTCCGCACCGGCGGGCCGGTCGAGTCGATGCTCATGTTCCCCGCCGTCGCGGTCGCCGCGCTCCTGCTCATCCCCGGCGCGTGGACGCTCGTGACGTCCATCCTCCCGGCGCTGCACAAGTTGACCCAACCAGGCTCAAGTTAGTTGCCGTTGCCGGCATCATGTCGGCATGGGGTTGCTGAGGAACAGGGATTTCCGCCTGCTGTGGGCGGCGGACGTGGTCAGCCAGGTCGGCACCGGCGTCACCGTGCTGGCCGTGCCGCTGCTCGCGGTGCGGGTGCTCGACGCCACGTCGTTCGAGGTGGCGATGCTGCGGTTCGGCCAGACGATCGCGTTCCTGCTGATCGGGCTCCAGGTCGGCGTGTGGTGCGACCGGCTGCGCTGCCGCCCGCTGCTGGTCGCCGCGGACCTCGGGCGGGCGCTCGCGCTGCTCAGCGTGCCGGTCGCCGCCGCGGCCGGGGTCCTCACGCTGGCGCAGCTCTTCGTCGTCGTGCTGGTCACCGGCACGCTCACGGTCGTCTTCGACATCGCCCACCCGTCGTACGTGCCCCGGCTCGTCGACCGCGCCCACCTCGTCGAGGCCAACACGAAGCTCCAGCTCAACCGGTCGACCGCCGCCATCGTCGCCCCGAGCCTCGGCGGCGGGCTGGTGCAGTGGCTCGGCGCGCCCGTGGCGCTGCTGGTCGACGCCTGCACGTACCTGTGGTCCGCGCTGTGGCTGCGGGGGATCCGGGCGGTCGAACCCGTGCCCGACGCCGAGCGGCGGCGGATGTGGCCCGAGGTCCGCGAAGGCCTCGGCGTGGTCTTCGGCCACCCCGTGCTGCGGGCGATCAGCTGCCACGGGGCCACGTTCTCGGTCTTCCAGTCCGCCCACTCGGCCGTGGTGGTCGTGTTCCTGGTCCGCGACGTCCACCTGTCCCCGGTCGTGATCGGCCTGCTCGGCAGCGTCGGCCTGCTCGGCGCGGTCTCGGCCGCGCTGCTGACCGGCCGCCTGGCCGCGTGGATCGGCGAGGCGCGGCTGCTGTGGATCGGCGGCGTCGCCTGCGGGGTCGCGTTCCCGCTGTTCCCCCTGACCAGCCCCGGCTGGGGCCTGGTCTGCTACGTCGTCGCCACCTGCGTCACCAGCTTCGGGATCATCTGCGTCAGCGTCCTGGTCGTCAGCTACCGGCAGGCGGTCTGCCCGCCCCACCTGCTCGGCAGGGTCAACGCCACCTCGACGGTCGTGATCTGGGGCGCCATCCCGGTGGGCAGCCTGTTCGGCGGCGCCGCGGCGACCCTGCTGGGCGTGCGGGGCGCGCTCGTCGTCGCCGCGGCGGGCGTGCTGCTGTCGTCGCTGTGGCTCGTGCTGTCGCCGCTGCGCGGGATGCGCGACCTGGCACCGCCTGGCGTTCCCGTCGCCGGCGGGTGAAGCTCAGGCCATGACGCCGGAAGCGGTCGACGCGTACCTGTCCAGGATCGGCGCGGCGCGGACCGCGCCCGTGGCGGACCTCCAGGAGCTGCACCTGCGCGCCGTCCCGTTCGAGAACCTGGGCATCCACCTGGGCGAGCGGATCGTGCTCGACGAGGACGCGCTGGTGGCCAAGATCGTCGAACGGCGGCGCGGCGGCTTCTGCTACGAGCTCAACGGGGCCTTCGCCGCGCTGCTGCGCGCGCTCGGCCACGAGGTCGAGTTCCTGGCCGCCAGGGTCCACCCGGGCGACGCGCTGACCGCCCCGTTCGAGCACGTGGCGCTGCGCGTCGACGGCGCCCTGGTCGACGTCGGCTTCGGCGAGTTCGCGTTCCGCCCGCTGCGCCTGGACGTCCGCACCGACCAGACCGACCCCGCGGGCACGTTCCGGGTGGTCGACGCCGACGGCGGCGACGTGGACGTGCTGATGGACGGAGAGCCGCGGTACCGCCTCGAACAGCGCCCCAGGTCCCTGTCCGACTTCGGTCCGATGTGCTGGTACCAGCAGACCTCGCCCGACTCCCGGTTCACCCGCGGCCCGCTCGCGTCCCTGCCGACCGCCACCGGGCGGGTCACGGTCAGCGGCAACCGGCTGATCACCACCGAGGGCGGCCGGAAGTCCGAGCGCGAGCTGACCGGCGCGGAGCTGCTGGACGCCTACCGCGGCCTGTTCGGCATCGGGCTCGACGCGCTGCCGACCCTGTCCGCCAGGGCCATCGCGTTGTAGGGCGCCGCACCGCTCAGCGTGTTGTCGAAGTACACGAACACGTCCCGGTCCTCCGCCAGCTCGCGGACCTCGCCCGCCCAGCGGTCCAGCTCGGCGGGACCGTAGGCGCTCACGTACAGCTCGCCAGCCCCGTGCAGGCGCAGGTAGGCGAAGTCGGCGGTGAGCTCGTCGAGCACGGGGAACCGGCCAGCCGAGTCCGCGAGGACGACGGCGACACCCCGCTCGCGCAGCAGGCCGAGGAACTCGGGGTCGGCGAAGCTCGGGTGGCGCACCTCGACGGCGTGCCGGACGTCCCGCGGCAGCGCGTCGAGGAAGGCGGTCACGCGCTCGGGCTTGAACGGCAGCCACGGCGGCAGCTGCCAGAGGACCGGGCCGAGCTTGGCGCCCAGCTCGTGGACGCCGGAGGCGAAGAACGCCGTGAGGTCGTCCCCGACGTCGCGCAGGCGCTTGTCGTGGGTGACGGTCTTCGGGCCCTTCACGGCGAGCACGAAGTCGTCCGGCGTGCGGGCCGCCCACGAGCGGTAGTGCTTCGGCTGCCGCGGCCCGTAGAACGTGCTGTTGAGCTCCAGGGAGTTGACCCGCTCGGCCAGGTGCTCCAGCTCCCGCCCCCGCGCCAGGCCCCTGGGGTAGAAGGCTCCGCGCCACTCCGGGTAGGTCCAGCCGGAGGTGCCGATCCTGATGTCGCCCACGGTCGCGGTGATTCCCGGTTCGCGCGTGATCGAAACAACAGTGGCAGGCCGCGTGGATGGGGGTAACACGGAAGGAGCAACCCCGTGCGCCGAAAGCGAGAACCACCATGACCAGCACCCTCAGCCGCCGCCCCACCCTCGACGACGACCGCGCCGCGCTGGTCGACTCCGTCGAGGCGCTGCTGACCGTCCAGCCCGACCTGCTGGCCGCCGGCGGCACCGTGGCGGTGCTGCGCGGGTTCGACCGGGCGAGCCGGGAGGCTCGGGACGCGGTCACGGCGGTCGTGCGCGCGCACGGCGGGCGGGTGCTGGACCTGACCGTGGCCTCGTGCGCGGGCGGGGTGGCGGACTGGCCCTCGGCGGACCTCGTGGTGGCCGTGAGCCGTTCCACGGTGGAGACCGCGGAACGGGTCGCGACGACGTGGGACGTGCCCCTGCTGGCTGTAGCACCTCTGTAGCGCAATTCGGCCCAAAAGCGCTACGCTGGGCGTGTGAAGACGGCCATCGGGCAGCGGGAACTGCGCAACGACAACGCCGAGATCATGCGGCGCGTCGAGGCGGGGGAGGCGTTCGTGGTGACCCGCAACGGGCGCCCGGTCGCCGACCTCGTGCCGCACACCGCCGAGGCGGACGGGCCGCGGCGGACCCTGGGCGAGGTGCAGGCCGGGTTCCGCACGCTGCCCCCCGTGGACGCCGCCCGCTGGGACGCCGACCGGCTGGCCGACGACCGGGTCTTCGGCGCGGACGACCCCCTGGAAGACGCGTGGCGCGGGTGACCGACCGGATCCTGCTCGACACGTGCGTGGTGATCAGGCTGGAGGAGATCGACTTCGGCGACCTCGTGGACGCCGAACCCGCGATCAGCGCCGTCACGGTCGCCGAACTGGCCTACGGCCTCGACGTCGACGACCCGGTGGAGCGCTTCGCCCGCACCGAGCGGTACTACGCCGCCCTGGAGGCGTTCGAGGTGCTGCCGTTCGACACGGCCGCGGCGAAGGTCTACGGCACGCTGGCCGCCCTGGTCCGGCGCAGCGGTCGCAGCGCCCGGCCGCGGCGGATGGACCTCCAGATCGCCGCCACGGCCGCCGCGAACGGCATGCCGGTGCTCACGCGGAACGTCAAGGACTTCATCGGGTTGGAACGCGCGGTGAAGGTCCTCGCGGTCTGAGCGCGCCCCGCCTCACAGCCCCGCGCGGTCCAGCGCGCTGCCGATGACGTGCCGCACGGCCGCGTCGCTCGGGTCGGCGGCGAGCGCGGCGGCGCACGGGCACCCGCCGAGGTCGCGGCCCGCCTCGGCGCACAGGTAGACGCCGAGCACCCGCAGGTTGCGGGCGGTGTGCCGCAGCCGCACCACGCCCTTGAACGGCACCCGGCAGTGCACCGCCTTCGCGATGTCGAACGTGGCGTCCGGCCGGGGCTCCACGGTGACCTGGGTGTCCAGTTCCTCCGCCAGTTCGGCGACCCGGTGGCACGAGGTGCGTTCGACCAGCCGCGGGTCGATGCGGGCGACCAGCCGCACGCGCACCTCGTCGCGCCAGCCCGTGTCCGCGTCGAGGAACTCGGCGAACTCGTCCAGGCGCACCGGGTCGGGTTTCCGGGATCGTCGTCGGCGGACTCTGCGGCGGTGTGTGTCCATGTGACGAGAATCAGCCGGCGGGACCCGGCCACCACCCCTCTCACCCGGCTGACGCGCCGCTGTGACTCGGCCGTACCAACCGCCGTCACCCGCCGATCCCGAACGCTCCTCATTGCTCACCCGGACGAGGCGGTCACGCTCGGTCGGCGACCGCTGACCGGGCGAAGTCGAGGTAACGGGGAATCATTCGCCGTCGATAATGGGTGCATGACAGACGGCTTCACGTTGGCGGATCGGATCGTGGCGCTGCTGGGCCACTTCCCCAACGGGCTCACCGACGCGCAGATCGCGTCGCAGTTGCGCGTCGTCCACGACCAGGTCAACTCGCGCTGCCGCACGCTGGCCGACGCGGGCATCCTGCACCGCGACGACTTCGGCCGACCGGTGATGAACAGCCTCGTCACCGAACTGCCGCGCGCGGACATCAGGCGCAGCGCCGCGCACGAGTGGCACTGGGAGGGCAACGTCCTCGCGGAGCTGGTCCGCTACTTCGAGATGGACGGCTGGGTCTTCCTGCGGGGCGACCGGATCATGGCGCAGCGCGGCGGGAGGCTCCTGCACGTGGAGTCCCGCGGCTTCCCGACGAAGAGGTCCACATCGGACTCGAACCCGCCGCACCCCATGGAGCAGGCCGAGCGCTGGTACGCCGACGCGCTGCTGAAGGTGCTGCGGCTGCGCCAGGACTGCCCGGACGACATCGTCGGCATCGGCCTGCCGGACTTCGTCTGCTACCGCGAACTGCTCGCCGACACCGCGAACGCCTTGAAGGCCATGCGCATCGACGTGTACCTGGTCCGCGCGGGCGGCTGCGTGGACGCGCTCTCGATCCACTAGGCACGACGACGACGGCGCCCGACCCCCGTGAGGGGACCGGGCGCCGTCGTCGTCGGAACCCCTACGCGGGCAGTGACGCCACGCCGGGCTCCAGGAAGCGCTTGCCCGTGACCTTCTCCGAGATGCCCTCCCGGTCGAGGTACGGGGTGATGCCGCCCAGCCAGAACGGCCAGCCCGCGCCGAGGATCATGCAGAGGTCGATGTCCTTCGCCTCGGCGACGACGCCCTCGTCCAGCATGAGCCGGATCTCCTCGGCCATGCCCTCCAGCGCGCGCGCCTTGACCTGGTCGGCCGTCAGCGCGTGGTCGCCGAACTCCCAGAGCGCGGCGACCTCGGGGTCGACGGTCTGGTTGCCCTGCGCGTCCCACTGCCACACCGCGGTCTTGCCCGCCGCGACGAACCTCGACAGGTTCGGGCTCACGCTGAAGCGGTCCGGGAACGCGTGGTGCATCGTCTCGGACACGTGCAGCGCGACGGCGGAACCGACGAGCTGCAACAGGATCAGCGGCGACATCGGCAGGCCGAGCGGCTCGGTCGCCTTGTCGGCCACCTCGAACGGCGTGCCCTCGTCGATGGACTTCACGACCTCGCCCATGAAGCGGGTGAGGAGGCGGTTCACGACGAACGACGGCGCGTCCTTGACGAGCACGCAGGACTTCTTCAGCTGCTTGCCGACCGAGAACGCGGTGGCCAGCGTGGCGTCGTCGGTCTGCTCGGCGCGCACGACCTCCACCAGCGGCATGACCGCGACCGGGTTGAAGAAGTGGAAGCCCACGACCCGCTCGGGGTGCGCCAGCTTCGACGCCATGTCCGTGATGGACAGCGACGACGTGTTGGTGGCGAGGATCGCCTCCGGCGACACGTGCGCCTCGACCTCGGCGAACACCTGCTGCTTCACCGCGAGGTCCTCGAACACGGCCTCGATGACGAAGTCCGCGTCGGCGAACGCCGCCTTGTCCAGCGAGCCGGTCACGAGCGCCTTGAGGCGGTTCGCCTCGTCCGGCGACACGCGCTTCTTGCCCAGCAGCTTGTCGACCTCGGTGTGGACGTAGCCGACACCCTTGTCCAGACGGGACTGGTCGACGTCGGTCAGCACGACCGGCACGTGCAGGCGGCGCGCGAACAGCAGCGCCATCTGCGACGCCATCAGACCGGCGCCCACGACGCCGACCTTGGTGACCTTGCGCGCGAGCGCCTTGTCCGGCGCGCCCGCGGGCTTCTTCGCCCGCTTCTGCACCAGGCCGAACGCGTACAGGCTCGACCGCAGCGTGTCGGTCATCAGCACGTCGGTCATGAACCTGGTCTCGGCGTCGTAGCCGCGGTCCAGGTCGTTCTCGCGCGCCAGCTCCAGCAGCTCCAGCGCCTTCAGCGCGCCGGGCGAGGCGCCCTTGGTCTTGCCGTCCACGATGGCCTTCGCGCGCGCCACGGCGGCGTCCCAGCCCGCACCGCGGTCGATCTCCTTGCGCGGCACGGTGATCTCACCGGCGAGCACCTTCGCCATCCAGGCGAACGACTGCTCCAGGTAGTCGGCCGAGTCGAGGACGACGTCCACGACGCCGAGGTCCGCGGCCTGCGCGGGCTTGAGCATCTTGTTCTGGTTCAACGCGTTCTCGAAGATCACGGTGACCGCGTCGTTCGCGCCGATCAGGTTCGGCAGCAGCTGCGTGCCGCCCCAGCCGGGGAACAGGCCGAGGAACAGCTCGGGCAGCGCCACGGCCGCGGCGTTCGACGCCAGCGTGCGGTAGTGGCACGACAGCGCCAGCTCCAGGCCGCCGCCCATGACCGCGCCGTTGACGAACGCGAAGGTCGGGATCGTCGAGTCGGTGAACCGGCGGAACGCCGCGTGGCCGATCTCGCCGATCAGGTCGGCCTCGGCGCGCTGGTCGCCGCTCACGGCGTTGAGGTCCGCGCCCACGGCGAAGATCAGCGGCTTGCCGGTGACCACGATCGCCGTGGGGTTGGCCGCCGCCGCCTCGTCGTAGGCGTTGCCCAGGCTCAGCAGGCCGCGCACGCCGAACGTGGAAGGACGGGTGTGGTCGAGGCCGTTGTCGATCGTGATGACCGCGACCTGGCCGTCGACGCCCGGCACGGTGACGAGTCGGCTGACCGCGGTGGTCACGACCTCGTCGGGGTAGCGCTCGTCGGCTTCGGCGAGGGACAGCGTGCTCACTTCGTCTCTCCCGTCCAGAGGGGGTTCTCCCAGATCACGGTGCCGCCCATGCCGATGCCGATGCACATGGAGGTGAGGCCGTAGCGCACGTCGGGGCGCTCGGCGAACTGCCGGGACAGCTGCGTCATCAGTCGCACGCCCGACGAGGCCAGCGGGTGGCCGGTCGCGATGGCGCCGCCCCACTGGTTCACGCGGGGGTCGTCGTCGGAGATGCCGAAGTGGTCGAGGAACGCCAGCACCTGCACGGCGAACGCCTCGTTGATCTCGAACAGGCCGATGTCGTCGATGGTCAGGCCCGCGCGCTGGAGGGCCTTCTCCGTCGCGGGCACCGGGCCGATGCCCATGACCTCGGGCTCGACGCCCAGGAACGAGTAGCCGACCATCCGCATGCCGACGGGGAGGCCCAGCTCGCGGGCCGTCTCCTCCTCGGCCAGGATGCAGCCGGTCGCGCCGTCGTTCAGACCGGCCGCGTTGCCCGCGGTGATCCGGCCGTGCGGGCGGAACGGGGTCTTGAGCTTCGCCAGGTCGTCCAGCGAGGTGCCGGGGCGCGGCGGCTCGTCGGCGGAGGCCAGGCCCCAGCCCTTCTCCGCGGAGCGGGTGGCCACCGGCACGAGCTCGGGGCCGATCTTGCCCGCCTTGACCGCCTCGGCGTACTTGGCCTGCGAGGCCACGGCGTACGCGTCGGTGCGGTCCTTGGTGATCTCGGGGAACCGGTCGTGCAGGTTCTCCGCGGTCTGCCCCATGACCAGCGCGGAGGTGTCCACGATCCGGTCCGCGATGAAGCGCGGGTTCGGGTCGACGCCCTCGCCCATCGGGTGGCGGCCCATGTGCTCGACACCGCCCGCGATGACCACGTCGTAGGCGCCGAACGCGATGCCGCTCGCGGCGGTCGTCACGGCCGTCATGGCGCCCGCGCACATGCGGTCCACGGAGTAGCCGGGCACGGACTTGGGCAGCCCCGCCAGCAGCGCCGCCGTGCGGCCCAGGGTCAGGCCCTGGTCGCCGATCTGCGTCGTGGCGGCGATGGCCACCTCGTCGACGCGCTCGGGCGGCAGTTCGGGGTGCCGCCGCAGCAGTTCGCGGATCACCTTGACCACCAAGTCGTCGGCGCGGGTCTCCGCGAAGATCCCCTTGGGTCCGGCCTTGCCGAACGGCGTGCGGACGCCCTCGACGAAGACCACGTTCCGAACGCCACGAGCCACGTCGTGTCCGCTCGGTGCCGGCGCTGCTGGTGCGGCCACGGCGTCTCCTCCACGTTGAGCTGACTGGAAAGTTCCACCGGCGGTCGCGGTGTGCGCGAACGCGCCGCTACCGATCGGTAACACTGACTTTAGACCTCGTTACTGGCCAGTAACCACACTGGTGGCACTGTCGATCGCGTCACACCGTAAGCGCGGGCTCCGCCCGGCGCGCCCGCAGTGCGCGAACGGGCAGGAAGAGCAGCAGTCCGATGGGTGACGCGAGGATGGTGACGAGCAGGATCGGCGCCATCACGAGCGGGTGGACTCCCAGTCCACGGCTCTGCCGGTACATCCAGCGGCCGACGAACAGGTCCCAGGCGATGAAGTGCGCCCAGCCGAGCGCGGTGCCCTCCGGTGTGCCGAGGAACTCCGCCAGCGGGCCGAGGGCGGGCGCGGACACGGCCGCCCACAGCTCGGGGAGGTTGGCGACCGCCAGCACGAGGTAGACCAGCGCGGGCGGCACGACGATCAGCGGCGAGGCGATGACCTTCTCCGTGGTGCGCCACCTCGGCGCGAGGATCATCAGCGCCCAGAACGGCACCGCGAGCAGGAACGTGGTCGAGAAGAGGACTTCGGTCATGCCGGCACCGCCGTGGTGGAGGACGTGAGCGCCCGCACGGCGCCGAGGCCGATGACGGCCAGCAGCGCGGCGAGCGCGAGGAGGGTGGGCGCGTCGGGGGCCGTGACGGCCTGACCGCGCAGCGACTGCCAGAGCGTGAGCGCGAACAGCCCCGCGTACAGCCCGGCGGCGAGCCGGACGAGCTGCGAGCGGGTGCGCCCGTCGGCGAGCCTGGGGGAGCGGATGAACCCGAGCGCCGCCGCGAACAGCGGGAGCGCCTGGAGCGCGTGCATCCCGAGGAAGTGCGGCACGCGCAGGTCGCCGCCGGTGGTGTTCCAGCCCGTCGCCGCCATCGACGGGCCGCCGTCCGGCACGCCGACGCTGTGCCCGCCGACGACGCCGGTGACGCCCTTGGAGAGGTCCTCGATCTGCTCCGGCGTGGGGACGAGCATCAGGAAGCCGACGGACAGGCCCGCGACCGAGATCAGCAGGCCGTAGCGCAGGGCGGTGCCCGCGGCCTTGTCGACGAACGTGCTGAACGCCACCAGCGCGGCGATCACCGCGGTGGAGGTCCACAGGAACATGACGCTCAGGCCCATCGCGATGAACAGGGCCCGGTCGAAGGTGGTGCTGACGTTGAAGTGGCTGTGCTGCCCGCGGGCGGCCTGCCCGACGATGATCACCATCTCGATGGTGCTGGTGACGGCGATGATCGTGCCGAGCGGCCTGCCGACCTTGCGCGCCCTGGTGGGGAGGCTGACGGCCCAGGAGAGCGTCGCCCCGTAGAGGGCGAACGAGACGGCGAACTTGAACGGCTTGAACCAGATCGGTGCGCCGTCGAGGGTGCGGTCGTCCACGAGCACCGCGAGCCCGGTCAGCGGGACGAGGGCGACCATGACGAGGGTGAAGAGCATCAACGGCGGGTGCCAGGCCAGCGCCTTGCGCAGCATCGTCGACTCCAGTTCTGGATAGTGACACTTTCTACTATCAGAAAGGTAGACTATCCATATTGGGCCGTTTGCACTAGAGGGGTGGTCGTGCGGATCTCGGAGTTGAGCAGGAAGAGCGGCGTGCCCGTGCCGACGATCAAGTACTACCTGCGTGAAGGGCTCCTGCCCTCCGGCGAGCGGACCGGTCGC
Source organism: Umezawaea sp. (assembly GCF_057122925.1). NCBI lineage: Bacteria > Bacillati > Actinomycetota > Actinomycetes > Pseudonocardiales > Pseudonocardiaceae > Umezawaea > Umezawaea sp. Next base: position 27,307 of record NZ_DBNGPQ010000033.1, read on the forward strand.
AACCAGGCCGACTACGGCGACGAGCACCTGCGCAGGCTCAAGCTCGTGCGCGCGCTGATCGACATCGGCGGCCTGTCCATCGCCGCGGTCGGCGAGGTCGTCGGCGTGCTGGAGAACGCCGACGTGGTCACGCACCAGGTGCTCGGCGTCGTGCAGCGCAGCATGGGGACCGACGAGCCGCCGCCCGCCGACCGGGCGTCCCAGGACGAGGTGACCGCGCTGCTGGCCCGGCGCGGGTGGGACGGCATGGCCGACGACCCGGCGGCGCTGGCGCTGGCGGGGGTGGTGACCGCGGCCCGCAAGCTCGGGCACCACCGGTTCGCCGCGCAGCTCGACGCGTACGCCGAGGCGTCCGCCGGCATCGCGCGCCAGGACCTCGACTACGTGCTGCTGCACGCCAGGGTCGACGACGTCCTCGAAAGCATGGTGGTGGCCACCGTCCTGGGTGACGCCGCGCTCGCCGCGTTGCGCAGGCTCGCGCAGCGCGACGCCTCGGCCCGGCTCCTCGGCGGGGGGTGAGACCCGCGCGTCAGGCCGCACGGAAGGATCTGGCGCCGCGCGCCCGCGCTCTGGTCGTGGCGGGCGGGCCGTCCGGGCGTTCGGTCCGGACGACGGGGTGCTGCGCGCGGGCGAGCGCCGCGACGGGCGGCTCGACGTGCGCGGGCGGGCCGGGGTTCGGCGCGACACCCGCGGCGGCGAGCGGGACCAGGACAGGCGGCAGCGGGTGCCGCCGGATGATCGTGCTGGGCATTCCGACCTCGCAGTGCCGTGGGGGCCGACGAGGGCCCAGTGAACCGGCACCGCACCGCTCCCACTACCCCTGACCTGGGCGTTGGTCCACTCAGGTCAGGGATAGGGGTAAGCGGGTCACCCAGTAGGGGCCTGCGGGGGCTGGAGCGCCTCCGCGAGGGCGTCGACGGTCAGGTCGACCTGCCAACGCCGGGCGCCGCCGTCCAGCAGCGCCCGCTCCACCCCGGCCGGGGTGAGGTCCTCCGGGGGCTGCCAGCAGGTGCGGCGCACCAGGTCCGGCAGCAGGAGGTTCTCCACGGGCAGGGTGTTCGCCTCGGCGATGGCCGTCAGCGCCGCCCGGACCGCGGCCAACCGCAACGCCGCGGCCGGGTCCTTGTCGGACCAGCGGTTGGCGGGCGGAGGACCGTCGTGGTGCGGGGACGGCTCGGGCAACTCGGTGCGCGGCAGCGCGGCGGCGCGCTGCAAGGCGCCCAGCCACGTGCCCACCATGCGCCGCTGCGCCCGCCCGCGGAACACGGGGAGCGCGAGGAGAGCCGCCTCGTCGGCCGGACCGCGGACGGCGGCGTCGACGAGAGCGGCGTCGGGCAGCACTCGGCCGGGCGCGATGTCGCGTTCCCGAGCCACCGAATCCCTGGTCTCCCACAGCGAGCGCACCGCGGCCAGCTGCCGGGGGTTGCGGATGCGGTGGATGCCGGAGGTTCGGCGCCACGGTTCGGCACGAGGACGACTCAGCGGCGCGTTGCGCGCCGCCTCGAACTCCTGGTGCGCCCATTCGAGCTTGCCCTGGCGTTTCAGCTCCTGTTCGAGCACGTCGCGCAGCTCGATCAGGAGTTCGACGTCGAGCGCCGCGTAGTTCAGCCAGTCAGCGGGAAGGGGGCGGCGCGACCAGTCGGCCGCGCCGTGCCCCTTCTCCAGCCGGTAGCCGAGCAAGCGCTCGACGAGCGTGCCCAGAGCGACCCGTTCGAAACCGGCTAGCCTGCCCGCCAGCTCGGTGTCGAACAGGACGCTCGGATGGAGGTCGAGTTCGGCGAGGCACGGCAGGTCTTGCGACGCCGCGTGCAGCACCCACTCGGTTCCTTCCAGCGCTTCGACCAGCGGATCGAGCCGACCACCCAGGGCGATCGGATCGACCAGCACGGTTCCAGCGCCTTCCCGGCGCAGTTGCACCAGGTAGGCACGTTGCGAGTAGCGGTAGCCCGAGGCTCGCTCGGTGTCCACCGCGACCGGACCCTTCGCCCCGGCGAGAGCCGTAGCTGCTCGCCGGAGCGCTGACAGGTCGGACACCACTGGCGGAACCCCCTCTGCGGGTTCCGTCAGCGGGACCGGATCTGCTCCGGTTGGTTCGGTTGGCTCGTCGGCGGGTACGTCCACGACGGATGACCCTATGACGAACGTCCCGCTCGCGGGTGTATCAGGCCGGTTCAGTGCGTCGACCAGCTCAGCGGATCACGCCGGCACGCATGGCCAGCGCCACCATCTGAGCCCGGTCACCGGTGCCCAGCTTGCGCCCGATCCTGCTCAGGTGAGACTTCACCGTGAGCGCGGAAAGGCTGAGCGCTTCGCCGATCTCCTTGTTGCTCTGGCCATCGGCGACCAGCTGGAGGACCTCGACCTCACGCGCGGAAAGCTCCCGCGGTGTGTTGTCGGTGCCCGGAACCCTGGTGCCCGCTGCGAGCACCGGAGCCACACTCGGATCCGCGTAGACCCCGCCGTCGAGAACCCTGCGCACCCCGTCGGTGACCACCATGGGCGAGGCCGACTTCAGGAGGTACGCCTGAGCGCCCGCCTGGAAGGCCGACCGAACCGCATAGGGGTCGTCGGAGGATGCGAGGACCACGATTCGCGGCCAGCCCTGGGCACGGAGTTCCGTGACCAGGTCGATGCCGGTGCCATCCGGCAGGCCCAAGTCGAGGATCGCGAGGTCGCAAGGTCCGGTTGCCAGAGCCCGCGCCCGAGCCTCTGCAACCGATGCGGCCTCATGCACTGTCCCGGCTCCCATCTGGGTGAGCCGAGCGGATATCGCCTCCCTCAGCAGTGGGTGGTCGTCGACCACCAGCACTGAGAACAACTCTTCCCGCGGGTGCGGGACCATGTTCGCCGGCAACGAGCCGGCTGGCGTGGTACGAACGGCCTGACCTAAGCCGACGGCAGCCACGTCACTACCTCCCTGGAGTCGGTCGTGCCCCCCGACCGGCACCGGGACTTTCGGCCAATCAGCCGCGCCACTGATCGACCGAAAGTGGTGTCGTCTGGGGCAGCGTAGCCGCCCGAGAGGGTCTACGGGACGATCAATCGGGTATCTGTCCCTATCGAGTTGTGACTGGTGACCCCTTCTGTCACACGATCGGCTGACAACTGGATGGGGCCGTAACGCGAGTCTCACTCACAACGACATCTAGGAGATCCCAGTGGCGAGCAGCACAAGCCGGGACCGTGCGCAGGCACTTCTCGACCGGATCCAGCTCGCCGACGGGCACAACGACCTCCCCTGGGCGCTCCGCGACTTCTTCGAAACCGACTCAAACAGTGAAAAGTCAACGGACGACGTTTTCGCTACCGCGGCGCGCGTAGACCTGTCGGTCCGCACGCCGGAACTCCACACGGACCTCGTCCGGCTCCGCGAGGGGCGGGTGGGCCTCCAGTTCTGGTCCGTCTGGATCCCGTGCAAGCTGGCGGGTGACGGAGCGGTGACCGCCGTGTTGGAGCAGATCGAACTGGTCTACGAACTGGCCGCCCGCTACCCGGACGACCTGGCCGTCGCGACCACCGCCGCCGAGGCCGAGGCGGCGTTCGCCTCCGGCCGGATCGCGTCGCTGCTGGGCGCCGAGGGCGGGCACTCGATCAACTCGTCGCTGGGGGTGCTGCGGGCGCTGCGGCGCCTCGGCGTCCGGTACATGACGCTCACGCACAACGAGAACACCCCGTGGGCCGACTCGGCCACCGACGAGCCCGTGCACGGCGGGCTGACCGCGTTCGGCCGGGACGTGGTCAGGGAGATGAACCGGATCGGGATGCTGGTCGACCTGTCGCACGTCGCGCCCAGCACGATGCACGACGCCCTGGCGGTCACGTCCAAGCCGCTGATCTTCAGCCACTCGTCCTGCCGGGCCGTCGCCGACCACCCGCGCAACGTGCCGGACGACGTGCTCGGCAAGCTCGCAGACAACGGCGGGGTCTGCATGGTGACGTTCGTGCCGCACTTCGTGTCCCAGGCGTACGCGGAGTGGGACGCCCGGCTGAAGGACGCGATGAACGCGGCCGGGGTGAGCCACAACGACCTGGAGGCGCGCGGCGCGTTCACGCGCTCGTGGACGGGTGGCGGACAGCCGCCGCGCGTGACGCTGCGGGACGTGGTCGCGCACGTGGAGCACGCGCGGGAGGTGGCCGGGATCGACCACATCGGGCTCGGTGGCGACTACGACGGCGTGAAGGCGCTCCCGGAGGGGCTGGAGGACGTGTCGTGCTACCCGAACCTGTTCGCCGAACTGGTGGAGCGGAAGTGGAGTGAGGGGGATCTGGCGAAGCTCGCCGGGGGGAACGTGGTGAGGGTTCTGCGGGACTCGGATTGATCATGCAAATGCACGTGCATTAATACTGTGCAGTTTGGGTCGTGGGGCGGTCCTCCGCGGGGCCGTGGGTGTGGCTGTGGGTGTGGTTCGTGGGGTGCGGGTCGCTGGGCTGACCCCGATTTGTTTATCGTCTCCATGCCCGTTTTTGTTTGTCAAGGCGGGAAAGATGCCTTGACGAACAAAAACGGGCGTGATGTGTCGGGGAAATCGGGGGCGGCCGGGGGAAGGGTTGGAAGGGCGGTGGGCCCTGGTTGGGTAATGGGGATGGTTGGGGCCGGGGCCGGTTGCTCTTGTTGCGTTGGGGTTCTGAGCTGGTGTTATGTCAGGTAGTGGTGGTGGGCTGCTGCTTGGGTGGGGCTGGATCGACCGAACGTGGTCGATTTTGGTGGGGATCTGAGCCTTGAAATTAGTGATCGGGTAGGTCTGTGGGCTGCCCTTTTAGTGCGATCTGAGGCTCGCATTAGGGGTCCCTGGGTTGCATTGGCCACAGCGTGCTGGAGGCTGGCTGCGAGGTTGCCGGCTGGTGGCCCAGCATGCTGGTGGTGGCCGGCGGGTGGGCAGGGGTGTCCCAGGGTGCTGGCGGGGCTGACGCTCGGGGGTGAGTGGGCTGGCTAGGAGCCTGCTCGTTGGCCGAACATCGTCACGCCTACCGGGGGCAGGCCCACCGCTGTGGCCATGAGGTCGAAGAAGGCCGTGCCGTGCGCTGCCAGTTCCGCGTCCCGGGCCGTCCAGGAGGCGCGCAGTTCCAGGTCGTCGGTCCTTGCCGGGCCGGAGATGTCGCCGAACCTCGCCGACGACGTCTGGGTGACCGTGCCGCCCAGGGCCGTGTACGACGCGCCGGAGACCTCCAGCGACTCCGCCAGCCAGGACCAGCCCACCTCCGGCAGGAGCGGGTCAGCCGCCAGTTCCGGGTCCAGTTCGACTCGCACGTAGGCGACCAGGCGGAAGTCGCCCGCCCAGGCCTCTACGCCGTCCGGGTCGTGGAGCAGCACCAGCCTGCCTGTCGACAGTTCGTCGGACGGGCCGGTTATCTCGGCGGTCAGTGCGTAGGCCCAGGGCGCGAGGCGTTGCGGCGGGCGTACTTCGGTCAGTTCCAGCTCTGGTCGGGTTCGCACCGACTTGAGCGTCGCCACCGCCCGCCGGAACAGCTCGGGCTCCGCCGCGATTCCGGTCACGTCACCGACTGTATGCCCAAAAGCGCCACCGTTCGCGGGCGGCACGCCGAGCGGGTGGCACCGCGCCGAACCCCTTTCCCGTGGCGTGGGACGATTGGGACGATGACGAACTCCCTCCTCTCCGAAGCCCCGCTGCTGGTCGCCGCGCGCGGTGGCACGCCCTCTCGCACGCCGGTGTGGTTCATGCGCCAGGCGGGCCGTTCACTGCCGGAGTACCGCAAGCTGCGCGAGGGCACCGCGATGCTCGACGCCTGCATGGACCCGGAGATGGTCTGCGAGATCACGATGCAGCCGGTCCGCAGGCACGACGTGGACGCGGCGATCCTGTTCAGCGACATCGTCGTGCCGCTGAAGGCCGCGGGCGTCGACCTGGACATCGTTCCCGGTGTCGGGCCCGTGGTCGCGAACCCGGTGCGGACCGCGTCCGACGTGGCCGCCCTGCCCCTGCTGCGGGTCGAGCAGGTGCAGCCGGTGCTGGACGCGATCGGGCTGCTGCTCAAGGAACTGGGCGGGGTGCCGCTGATCGGGTTCGCCGGGGCTCCCTTCACGCTGGCGTCGTACCTCGTGGAGGGCGGCCCGAGCCGCAACCACGAGAAGACCAAGGCGCTCATGCACGGCGACCCCGAGCTGTGGCACCTGCTGCTCGGGAAGATCGCCGACCTGACCGCGGAGTTCCTGACCGCTCAGGTCGACGCCGGCGTGTCGGCCGTGCAGCTGTTCGACTCGTGGGCGGGCGCGCTGTCCGAGCGCGACTACCGGGAGTTCGTGCTGCCGCACTCGGCCCGCGTCCTCTCCGCGATCTCCGGCGTGCCGCGCATCCACTTCGGCGTCGGCACGGGCGAGCTGCTGCCCGCCATGCGCGAAGCGGGCGCGGACGTCGTCGGCGTCGACTGGCGCATCCCGCTGGACGTGGCCGTGCGCCGCCTCCGCGAGGCGGCCCCCGAGCTGCCGGTGCCGGTCGTGCAGGGCAACCTCGACCCGGCGCTGCTGTTCGCGGGCGTGCCCGCGCTCCAGCGCGAGGTCGAGCGGATCGTCGCCGAGGGCAGGTCCGCCGCCGGGCACATCTTCAACCTCGGGCACGGCGTGCTGCCGGACACCGACCCGGAGATGATCACCAAGGCGGTCGAGCTGGTGCACGCCGCCGGATGAGACCACTCCACGTCGCGGTGATCGGGGGCGGGGTCTCCGGTCTGGCCGCGGCGCACCGGCTCCGCAAGCTGCTCGGCCCGCGGGCCGTGATCACGGTCGTCGAGCAGTCGGACCGCCTCGGCGGCAAGCTGCGCACGGTCGAGCTGGCCGGGCACGCCTACGACGTCGGCACCGAGGCGTTCCTGGTGCGCAGGCCCGAAGCGGCCGAGCTGATCCTGGAACTGGGCATCTCGGCGTCCGTGGTGCACCCGACCGGGGTCCCCGCGACCATCCGCGCGGGCGGTCACGTCCGGCCCATCCCGGCGCACACCCTCATGGGCGTGCCCGCGTCGGCCGAGGCCGTGCGGTCCGTGCTGTCCGACGAGGGGTACAGCCGCGTCGCGGCCGAGCCCGCGCTGCCGCCGATCCACCTCGACGGCGCGGACGTCGCCGTCGGCACGCTGCTGCACGAGCGGTTCGGGCCCGAGGTCGGCGCGCGGCTGGTCGGTCCGCTGCTCGGCGGTGTCTACGCGGGCAGCCCGAAGTCGCTGGGGCTGCGGGCGACCATGCCGCAGCTCGCGACGGCCCTGGACTCCGGGATCGGGTCGCTGCTCGCGGCCGCCGCCACGACGATGCCCGCGCCGCCGCAGGCCCGCGCGAAGCGCCCGCCGGTGTTCGGCACGCTCTCCGGCGGGCTGAGCACCCTGGTCGACGCGCTGGAGAGGGCCGCGGCCCCCGACGTCCGCTTCGGGCTGCCGGTGCGGGCGCTGGCCTGGCGCGACGTCGGCTGGCGGCTGGAGATCGGGTCGGCGGCGTCGCCGGAGTACCTCGACGTGGACGGGATCGTGCTCGCCGTGCCCGCGCCGTCGGCGCGCAAGCTCCTCGCCGACGTGGCTCCCGCCGCGGCGAAGCGGTACGCGGAGATCGACGTCGCCTCGATGGCCGTCATCGCCATGGCCCTCCCGCCCGGCACGGAACTGCCCGAGCGGTCCGGTGTGCTGATCGCCGAGGGCGAGCGGTACCGGGACACGACGCCGTTCACCGCCAAGGCCTTCACGTTCTCCAGCCGCAAGTGGGCGCACCTGGACGACGGTCCGCTGCTGGTGCGCGGGTCGGTCGGCCGCTTCGGCCAGACCGCGCTGCTCCAGCGCTCCGACGCCGACCTGGTGAAGGTCGTGCGAGCGGACCTCGCCGAGCTGACCGGCATCACCGCCGCGCCGATCGACACCGTCGTGACCCGGTGGGGAGGTGGCCTGCCGCAGTACGGCGTCGGCCACCTCGACCTGGTGTCCGGCATCGAGCACGCCGTGGCGGAACTGCCGGGTGTCGCCGTGGCCGGTGCTTCGCTGCACGGCGTGGGCGTGCCCGCGTGCATCGCGACGGCCGACGCCGCCGCCGCACGGGTCGCCGCCCACCTCCTCGGCCGCGTCCGCCGGTGAGCGGGCTCGTGGCGGGCGAACGCCACGAGCCCGCCGCCCGTCAGCCGCCCGCGATCCTGTAGGCGCGGATCACGGTGTTCTCGACGGTGTTGCCCCTGCTGTCGGTGGCCTTGGCCCGCAGTGAGGCGTAGCTGCCCGCGGGGCCGTTGTGGACCAGGGCGGACCTGCCGATGACGGGGGCGCGCCGCCAGGTCTTGCCGTCGTCGAACGAGACGTCGACGGCGATCCGGTTGATCCGTCCGTTGTCGGCGCCGGGGTTCTGCTGGACGACCAGGGGCACCGCGAACGTGCGATCGGCGGGGGCGGTGTTCCCCCCGGCGAGGTCGGGGCGGAAGCGGATGATCGACATCGGGAGAGGGGTGTACCGCGTCCCCACCTCCGCCGAGCGGAACGTCCACGTGCCGCTGACCCCGGTGCTGAACTCGGACACGCCGCTGCGGGTCGCCTCGACCTCCAGCCGGTAGGCCGCCGCGGGCGGCGACACGTCGCCCCGGAGGTTGCCCGGTTCGGTGCTCTCGCCGATCTTCACGCCGTCGCGGAAGAGCGTCGTCCTGGCGCTGTCGAACGTCGAGTAGCCCGCGCCGCCCGTGCTGTCGCCGAACATCGGCACCGTGACGCGGATGGTCGAACCGCTCCTGCCCAGCGCGTGGGCGAACCCGTCCAGCGCGGGGCCGACCACCGCGTGGCCGGGCAGGTTGTCGTAGTGCTCGCCCGCTCGGAACTCCCGCGGCGGCGTGTTCTGCTCCGCCTCGGTGGTGTTCCCGAAGAGCTGTTCGTGCGTTGAGATCCACGTGACGCCGTCACCGGCGACGTGGTCGGTCGCGGTGCCGGACGCGCCGACGGGTGCCCGCCACGCGAACCCGAGGGCGCCGAGGGAGTCGACCGGGCTCAGCGCGAGGACGTGCTCGCGGCCCTCGGGACTCGGTCCGACGGTGGTCTTGACCTCGGCGAAGTCCTTCTTGCCCAGATCGCGGACCAAGCCGGTGGGCATCTCGCCCCGCCACGCCGAAGCGAACCGGTAGTTGACCGGCACGTCGCCCACGGGCGTGCCCTGCCACTGGACGCCGATCCGCGAGGCCATCCGGTTCGGTGCGGCGTCCTCGCCGATCTGGCCGGTCAGTGGTTCGTAGGTGTCGGGCAGCGCCTTGCTGTGGCCGGTGGTGCCGGTCGCCGTCGGCCAGGTCGCGCCGACGTCGCTGAGCTGGACCACGGCGGTCGGCTCCGGGACGGACACCTCGACGGGCTTGGCGGTCCGCGCGTCGGCGTCGACGACGGTGTCCTCGTCCACCGTCAGCTTCGGGGCAGCCAGGAGCGCGTACCTCTTCCCCGTCGGGACGGTGCTCCACGCGTAGTAGTCGCCCTTGGGCACCCGGACCTGGCTGCTCCCGTCGTCCTCGGCCAGGTAGTACGCCTTCGAACCGCCGATCTGACCGAGGAAGGTCTCGCCGGTCGCGGAGGGGGCGCCGTCGAGGTCGGTGTGGTTGACGGTGACGGTGTAGCTCTCGACCTCGCGGGCGATCGAGAGCGGGGTGCGCACGGCTCCGGTGCTCGACGTGGCGACCACCGTGCCGGTGTACGCGCCGTCGAGCGTGCCGATCCT
>NZ_DBNGPQ010000034.1:0-11091 GCF_057122925.1 Umezawaea sp.
TGTTTCCCCCGTGGCTACGGGAGGCTGGCCGGAGCCCTTGACCATGGCGCCGAGGCCGATCTTGTCGTGCCCGGTTCTCGCGCTGTCAGCTTCCCGTGGCGCGTGTTCCCCTCGTGCTCACGGGAGCTGGCCGGAGCCCCTGACCATGGCGCGGTACGCGGGGCGCAGCAGGTCGGTGACCTCGCGCTTGCGGACGGTCAGCGGGAGTGGGTCCAGTTGGTCGAGCAGGGCGTCGGGGTGTTGGGTCACCACGAGGTCCGGTGCCGGGGCTGCTGGAGCGGGTGGTCGTTCCCAGTAGGTGTCCAGGCAGTCCTCCAGCGCTGCCACCGGCTTGTCGGCGCGTTGTTCCTGGGCCGCCAGCGAGCCGCGCAGGGCTCGCAGGTTCTCCAGCAGGTCCTCGCGGTCGCGGCCGCGCCACGCGAAGATCTCGAACGGGTCGGTGTCGAACGACTCGGCCAGCAGGTAGCAGGTCGCCGCCAGGTGCTTGCAGGGCGCCTGCCAGTCGGGGCAGGTGCAGTCCATCGACAGTTCCCGCATGGTTTCGGGGAACAGGGTCAGGCCCAGTTCGGTGAACACGTCCTCGATCTCGGGCGGCATCTCGCCCGCCAGCAGCTTGGCGGTGAAGATCGCCTGGCCCGCCAGGGCGCGTTCGATCCGGCGCCACTCCTCGTCGTCGAACTTCTTCACGCCGATGCGCGCGCGGTACGGCTCCGGCCGGGTGCCCGCGATGAGCGCGACTACCAGGCTGGTGGAGAGGGACATGCTGATGACCTGACCGGTGCGCGCGTAGGCGCGGCCCCGTTCCAGGCGGCCTGCCATGCCGAACGACTCCAGCACGGCGAGGAACCGCCGCGACCACCACGTCTGCGCGACCTCGCCGCGCCTGCTGCGCAACGTGAGCCCACCCGCGATGCGGACGGGGTGCGACGCGGGTTTGGGGACGCCGTGCCACTCAACCACCGACGGCCTCCGGCGACAGCGTGAGCAGGTCGCGCAACTGGCCGGTCGACAGCTCGGTCAGCCAGTTCTCGCCCGCGCCGACGACGAGCTGCGCCAGCGAGCGCTTCTCCTCGATCATGAGGTCGATCTTCTCCTCCAGCGTGCCGATGCAGACGAACTTCCGCACCTGCACGTGGTTGCGCTGTCCGATCCGGAACGCGCGGTCGGTGGCCTGGTCCTCGACGGCGGGGTTCCACCAGCGGTCCAGGTGGATGACGTGGTTGGCGGCGGTCAGGTTGAGGCCGGTGCCGCCCGCCTTCAGCGACAGCACGAAGATCGACGGCCCGCCGGACGACTGGAACCGCTCGACCATCCTGTCGCGAGCACCCTTGGGCGTTCCGCCGTGCAGGAAGAGGACTTCCGTGTCGAACTTCGCGGCCAGGTGCGGAACGACCATGGTGCCGAACCTGGTGAACTGCGTGAAGCACAGCACCTTGTCACCGTCGGCGATGATCTCCTCCAGCACCTCCTCCAGCCGGTCCAGCTTGCCGGAGCGCCCGGCGACGCGCGAACCGTCACCGAGCAGCTGCGCGGGGTGGTTGCAGACCTGCTTGAGCTTCGACATGGCGGCGATCACCATTCCCTTGCGCTGCAAGCCGTGCGCGTCCTCGATCCGCTCCAGCATGTCGTTCACCACGGCGCGGTAGAGCGTCGCCTGCTCGGTGGTGAGCGTGCAGAGCTGCTTCATCTCCAGCTTGTCCGGCAGATCGGTGATGATCCGCGGATCGGTTTTGAGGCGCCGCAACACGAACGGCCCGGTGATCTTGCGCAGTCGCACGGCGGCGTCCTCGTCGCGGTACCGCTCGATCGGGACGGCGAAGCGCGCCCGGAACGTGTTCAGCGTCCCCAGGACGCCGGGGTTGGCGAAGTCCATGAGGGACCACAGCTCCGCCAACCGGTTCTCCACCGGTGTGCCGGTCAGCACGACCCGGTGCCGCGCCGGGAACCCGCGAACCGCCCGTGACTGCCGGGTGGAGGCGTTCTTGACGTTCTGAGCCTCGTCCAGCACCACCCGGTCCCACTCGACCTCGGCCAGCGGCAGCGCGTCCCGAGCCGCGAGCGCGTACGTCGTGATCACCAGGTCGTGCTCCGCGACGGTGTCGCGCAACTCCCGGCCGGACAGCCGGTCGCTGCCGTGGTGGACGTGCACCGCCAGCCCCGGCGCGAACCGCGCGGCCTCGCGCTGCCAGTTGCCGACCACCGACATCGGGCACACCACCAGCGTCGGCGGTCGCTTCCCGTCCTGCCGCTTCCACACCTCCAGCGCCAGCAGCTGGATCGTCTTGCCGAGCCCCATGTCGTCGGCCAGGCACGCGCCCAGCCCCAGTTCGTCGAGGAACGCCAGCCACGCCAACCCGCGCACCTGGTACGGCCGCAGAGTGGCGTGCAGACCCGCGGGCGGCTCGACGGGTTCGAGCCGCTGCTCCGCCTGCCCGGACAGCAGGTCGCCCAGCCAGCCGTCGCCGTGCACGCCCGTGACCGGCAGCGGCAGTGCCGCCGCCTCCGATTCCGACCAGGACTGCAACAGCACCTGCTCCGCGGGCATCCGCCCGGTACCGCCGCGCTTGAGGAACGCCAGCCCGGCCGTCAGCCGCCGCTGGTCGACGTGCACCCACTGCCCGCGCACCTTCACCAGCGGCACCTTCGCCGCCGCCAGCTCGGCCAGCTCCTCCTCGGTCAGCCGGTCCTCACCCAGCGCCAGGTCCCAGCGGTACTCCACCAGCGCCTTCAGCCCGAGCTTGCTCTCCGACTCCACCACGCCCGGATCGCCGCGCTTCGCCGTCGTGGTCGTCAGCCGGAGCCCGAGCCGCCGCGGCTCACGCCACCACGACGGCAGCAACACCCCGAACCCCGCCTGCGCGAGCAGCGCGGCACGGCTCAGGAACTCGTACGCACCGGCCGCGTCCAGGTCCAACCTCGTCGGGTGCCGCTCCCGCAACGCCACGTCCAGTTCCGGGTACAGCCTGCTGGCCCGCCCGAGATCGGCCAGCAGCAACTCCTGCGGATGGTCGACCCAGCGCCACAGCACACCGTCGTCCCGCCACGCCTGCTCGGCGAGCACCACCACGCTCGGCTCGTCGACCGCCTGCAACAGGAACTCCAGCCGCCACCCCTCGTTGGCGAACCCGCCCTGCTCCGGCGAACTGAGCCGGAAGCACACGCGCACCGGACTGTCCCGCTCAGCACTCGCCCGCCACGCCCCGAGCTTCGCCCTCAGCTCCACGAGATCCGCGGGACCGGCCTCGAACACGGGCTCGCCGACGAGCGCCCGCAACCAGAGGTCCATCGGCGTGCGGCCCCTCGTCAAGGACACCGACCCACCGAGCGCACCACGAACCCCGGTGTCCACCAACGTGGCCAACGCACCGCGCAACGCGGTCTCCGGACTGCCCACCCCCTCAGCGCCGCGGCACACCGGCGGCATCGAGTCGCGCAACGACGCGAACCGCATCGAGTCCACTCCGGACAGCGCGGGACTCCACCGGGCGACGGGAGCGTCAGCGTCGACCGACGGCAACACCCGACCGCGCGACACCAGGTCGCGCGCGAACTCGGCGACGTCCACCAGGTACCGGACGGACGCACCGGTCCGGCAGTCCGGCACCGACACGGGCGGCACGTCCACGACCACGACCGGCACGAGCCACCCCCGCAGCCGAGAGGGGCCCTCGGGTTCGTCGGGGTCCTCGGTCAGCGGATCGCGCACCAGCTCCGGCGAGGCCGCGGGCGACGCCGGGTACGACGGCAACCGCACCACCACCGCGTCAGCCTTGCCGCCACCGAGCAGGTCCAGCAGCACGTCACCGTCGACCGCGAAAGGATGCGGAGCCGGGTCGTGACCGGGAGAACCGGAGCCGGAGCGCGAGGCGGGCTGGCCGGGCGTACCGGGCATCCCAAGCGTGCCGGGTGTGCCGGGTGTGCCGGGTGTGCCGGGTGTGCCGGAAGCATGGGTGCTGAACGCGTCGGAGGCGTCCCGAGCGTGGGAGCGGGTGGCGTCGCGGCCGGCAGTGCCGGACCCCTTGCGATCGAACGCGCCGAACGCCCCACGACCGAGCGCGCCGAACGCCTGACGGCCAAGCGCGCTGGCGCCCACCTGGCTGGGCGCGCCGGAGATGCCGATGGCCTCCCCGCCGGGCGTGCTCTCACCACCCTGGTCGAGCGGGCTGAAAGCACCGCGTTCGGGCGTGTCGAGCCCACCTTGGTCGGTGGCGAGGGCACCGTGTTCGGACGGGCTGGGGGTGCCCTGATCGGGAGTGCCGAAAGCACCCTGCTCGGCGGTGTCGAGGACACCGTGCTCGGCGGCCATGAGGACACCGTGTTCGAGCGGGCTGGGAGTGCCCTGATCGGGAGTGCCGAAAGCACCTTGCTCGGCCGTGCTGAGGACACCATGTCTGGCGTTGCTGAGGTCACCGTGCTCGGCGGTGTCGGGGACCCCGTGCCTGGCGGTGCCGAGGCCGCCATGCTCAGTGGTGCCGAGGCCGCCGTGCTCGGGTGGGTTGGCCGCCGGTTGGCCGGGTGGGTCGGGGGTGTTGTGGGCCGGCGGCTCGGAGGCGCGTTCGGTTGGCCGTGAGTCCTCCGCCCACAGCGCCAACCGGCCATCGACCATGCACAAGCCGTGCAGCACGAACACCCGTCGGACCCTAGTCGGCCCGACTCCCAGGCCTGCCGAGCGGCTCGAAAAGAACCGGTTGTCGAACGCCTTGACGATTCGGGTCGGGTGAACAACGCTGACTGGGAGAGCGCTCTCCCAGATGTCGACACCGCCGTTGACCCCGCACCGTGAACGGCGGCGCCGAGTCGTGTTCTCGCCCTGCCAGGAGTCGCCATGCCCTTCTCGTCCCTCGTCCATCCTCTGTCCCGACGCCGGGGCAGAGGTCTGATGCTCGTGTTCGCCGTGATCGCGTCCCTCCTCGCGAGCTACGTGCTCTCGACCGCCCGCCCCGCCGAGGCCGCGGGCACCCTGCTGTCACAGGGCAAGCCCACCACCGCCTCCACGGCCGAGAACGCGGGCACACCCGCGACCGCCGCCACCGACGGAGACCTCGGCACGCGCTGGTCCAGCACCTTCGCCGACCCGCAGTGGGTGCAGGTCGACCTGGGAGCCACCGCCGCCATCGACCGGGTCGTGCTGAACTGGGAGTCCGCCTACGGCACGGCCTTCCGGATCGAGACCTCGGGCGACGGCGCCGCGTGGACGCCGATCTACACCACCACGACGGGCCAGGGCGGCGTCCAGTCGCTCGCCGTGACCGGCAACGGCCGCTACGTGCGGCTGACCGGCACCACCCGCGCGACCGGCTACGGCTACTCCCTGTGGGAGTTCCAGGTGTACGGCACCACGGGTGGCGGCCCGGTGGGTGCCACGCCAATCTCCCAGTTCAAGCAGGTCGCAGCGTCGTCGTGGGAGGGCGGCAACGCGCCCGCCGCGGCACTGGACGGCCGGTCCGGCACGCGCTGGTCGAGCCAGCACGGCAGCGACCCGCAGTGGCTGCGCGTCGACTTCGGCGCCACCGCCACGATCAACCGCGTCTCGCTGACCTGGGAGGCCGCCTACGCCAAGGGCTACCGGATCGAGGTGTCCACCGACGGCAACGCCTGGACGTCGATCTACTCGACCACCACCGGGGCGGGCGGCACGGAGAACCTGACCGTCAGCGGCACCGGCCGGTACCTGCGGTTCTACGGCACCGCCCGCGCGACCGGCTACGGCTACTCGCTGTGGGAGTTCCAGGTCTTCGGCACGATCGACGAGTCGGCCACCACCGCACCCCTGCTGTCCGGCCCGACCAAGGCGCCCGCCGCCACCGGCCGCTTCGCCCTGACCGCGCCCGCCGACAACGCCATGATCACCACCACCCGGCGACCCGCGTTCTCCTGGGCGGCCGTCGGCGGAGCCGTGCGCTACCAGGTGTGGCTCAACGTCAGCCGCACCGACTACGACTTCGCCGCCTCCGGCAACCTGATCGACCTCTACACCAAGGTCGCCGAGACCACCGGCACCACCTACACGCCGACCTGGGACATCTCCGACCGCTGGACCTACCGGTGGTACGTCGTCGCGGTCGACGGCGCGAACGCCACCAGCGCCTCGAACATCCGCACCTTCAGCCTCTACCTGCCGACCCTCACGACGGTCGACGACGGCGTCCGCACCGTCAACGGCAGCCGCGACCTCAACAAGAACGGCACCATCGAGCCGTACGAGGACTGGCGCCAGCCGGTCGAGACGCGGGTGAACGACCTCCTCGGTCGCATGACGATCGAGGAGAAGGCCTACCAGATGTTCTACAACGCCCAGCAGTTCCCGCAGTCCGGCTGGCACTTCGGGCCCGCCGAAGCCCAGGACCTGCACACCGTGCTGCGCTCCGGGGCCGGGACCAGGCTCGGCATCCCCACCGTGTCGGCGGGCGACACCATCCACGGCTACAAGACCACCTACCCGACGCAGAGCGCCCTGGCGGCGGCCAAGAACTACCCGCTCGACTACAAGCTCGGCGACATGCAGCGCCGCGAGCAGCTCGAGGTCGGCACCCGAGGCGTGCTCGGCCCGCTCGCCGAGGTCGGCACCAAGGTGCTCTACCCCCGCATCCAGGAGGGCAACGGCGAGAGCGCCGAGGTCGCCGCCGCCCAGGTCCGCGCACTGGTCGCGGGCTTGCAGGGAGGCCCGGAGCTCAACCCCGGCTCCGTGCTGGCCACGGTCAAGCACTGGCCCGGCGAGGGCGCGGGCGGCGAGGCGCTCATCGTCTACGACCAGGTGACCGTGAAGTACCACATGATCCCGTTCCGGGCCGCGATGGAGGCGGGCGCGGTCAACATCATGCCCGGCTACGCGGGCAGCTCCCTGATCGATCCCGGCGGCCCCGGTGCCGGTGACAGCGCCAAGATCCTGGCCTACCTGCGCCAGAACCTCGGCTTCACCGGCCTGATCACCACCGACTGGCTCCCCTCCGGCTCGTGGATCGGCGCGGCCAACGCCGGGTCCGACGTCATGGGCGGCGCCGACCCCGGCGCGGTCGGCTTCACCATCGCGGGTTTCACCGCCAACGTCCCCGCCGCCCGGATCAACGACGCCGTCCGCCGGGTCCTCCGGCTCAAGTTCCAGCTCGGCATCTTCGAGAACCCCTACGGCGACCCGGTCAACGGGCCCTACCGGTTCCACACCCCGGCCTACACCGCGCTCGCCAACCAGGCCTCGCGGGAGGCCATGACCCTCCTCAAGAACAACGGCACCCTGCCGGTGCGGCTGAACGCGGGCGACAACATCGTCGTCGCCGGGCCCCGCGCCAACGACACGGCCGCGTGCTGCATCTGGACCAGCTTCCTGCACCAGGAGTACGGCTCCCAGACCATGCTGGAGGCCATCAGGACGAGAGCCGCCCAAGCGGGCGTGAACGTCTACCAGGACACGGGACCCGCGCCGAAACTCGCCGTGGTGGCGGTGGGCGAGACCTCCTACACCCACGCCACGAGCTGGGTGAAGGAACAGCCGTACCTGCCCGCCGACCAACTGGCGCTCATCCAGAACTTCCAGCGCCAGGGCATCCCCGTCGTCGTGGCGCTGGTCATGCCGCGCCCCTACGTCATCACCGAGTGGAACGACCTGGCCAGCTCCATCGTGGTCACCTACCGAGGAGGTGAGGAGATGGGACCGGCGTTCGCCGGCTTGCTCTTCGGCGACTACACGCCCAAGGGCAAGCTCCCGTGGCAGCTGCCCCGCAGCCTCGCCGACGTCCTGCGGCCCGGCGGCTCCGACATCCCCGCCGACGCCACCGAGCACTGGGACCTGCCCTACGACCTCGGGGCCACCGCGGCGCAGCGCGCCGAGATCCGCGCCAGGATCGACGCCGACCAACCGGTGCCCAGCACCTACGGCAACCCCCTCTACCCGTTCGGAGCCGGCCTGACGAACTGGTAGCCCACCCGCCCTGCCACCACTCCTGCCGTGCCTGCTCCTCGTGGTCCGCCACGGGGAGCAGGCACGTTCTCCGGCTCCGCTCGGCAGGGCCGTGCGGAGCCGGACGTCGGGCACGGGGACGCCCCGCCGTCGGAACGCGGCGACCCGAGCGGCCAGGAACCGCACCCAGCGGCGGATCACGGGGTCACGCCCAGAACACGGGCCGCGTCCGGGGAGAGCGGCCTGCCGACGATGTCCGGGTCGCAGCCCACCCTCGGCAGGCGGGAGCGGATCGACGTCGGCGAGCGGCCCATCCGGTCGGCCAGCGACCTGATCAGCTCAGCCACGGGCACCTGGTCGGTCCGGTCCAGCCACGCCTCGCGCAGCTCCTCGTCCAGCTCGGTGGTCCACGGCTGCTTCGCGTTCGCGGGCTGGGGGCGGCCAGGCGGAGGAGCGCCCATCCTGGTCAACCCGTCGAGGACGCGGCCCAGGAGCTTGCCGATCGTCGTGCCGCCCGCGACGGGGAGCCGGATCATGCCCTCGGCCACGACGGCGCCGTTCGGATCGGCGCCGAACACCTCCAGCAGGACGTCCTGCCGGGCGGTGGCCTGCACCCGGTAGCTGATCGGACCGAGCTGCATCCGGCTGTCGTACGTGCTGGTCGTCGTCATGGTGGGGACGTTAGGGACGGGGTCCGACAATTCTCGGTGGGGTCGGAGCGTCTACAGCGGACAGAGACCGCACGGCGACGGCGTCGGATCGGCGCCCGTCAGGTACGGCTTTATGTGGTGTGCCAAGGCTTTTGCCAACATCGGTGGGACCGCGTTGCCGATCTGCTTCGCCACCTGGATCTTCGTTCCGCACCACTCGAAAGTGTCATGGAAGGTCTGGAGGCGGGCCGCCTCCAGGTGCGTGATCGGCCGGTCGACGCGGTGGCCGTCCTCACCCGGCTCCCACTGCGGGTGCAGGTACCGGCCCTTCTCCGGCTTGTAGAACTCGGTCCGGATCGTCAGGGACGGCTCGTCCCACCGCATCCGGCCCATCACGTCCGTCGTCCCGGTCTTCTTCTCCTGCCAGCAGCGCGGCATCAGCTCGTACGGCAGGTCGAACCGGCCGCCGCCCGGCGGGATCGACCGGTAGCGCCGCAGCGACAGCGGGGTGGGGTTGCGGCCGATGTGCAGGTCCTCCGACTTGAACCGGCCGGGCACCTCGACGCCGAAGAACTCGACCTTCGACGCGGGCAGCGACGTGCGGGCGGGGTGTTCCGGCAGCCCGGTCAGCACGTCGCGCACCGAGTGCCAGCGGGGCAGGTCGCCCGTCCGTGCGTGCGTGGGCGCCGGGACCGGGATCTCGCCGATGCGGGAGCCGATGACGATCGCGCGCTTGCGCCGCTGCGGCACGCCGAAGTCCGCCGCGAGCAGCAGCGCGACGGTGAGCGTGTACTCCTCCAGCAGCCCGCCCGGTCGGACCTCGGACCGCAGCAGGTCGAACTCGCCGGACGCGAGGAACCGGTCGACGTTCTCGATCACGAACACCCGCGGCGCGGCGTGCCGCACGAACCGGATGTACTCCTGCCACAGCTTGTTGCGCGGGTCGTGCACGTCCTGCGCCCCGAGGCTGGAGAAGCCCTGGCACGGCGGACCGCCGATGATCACGTCGGCGCTCGGGACCTCGGCGTCCGGGACCGTGGCGATGTCGGCCCACCGCATGTGGTCCTCGCCGAAGTTCGCCGCGTACGTGGCCGCCGCGTGCAGGTCCCACTCGACCGCCATGACCGGCCGGAACCCGCCCGCCGCCACGAACCCCGACGTCATGCCGCCGCAGCCGGCGAACAAGTCGATCATCGGTATGGGCTGCTCGGTCACCGGACCAGCGTAAGGGCTCGCGGGCGCTCGCCGATCACCGCGATCCGGACCGCGTCCGCCCGCGCGACCGCCGCCGTGGACCGCCCGGTTCGAGGTCGACCCGAACCGCGGTGGTGCCCGCGAACCCGCACCCGGAGGTGAAGGGCCAGGTCACGGTGCTCGACGCTCAACGACGGCTGGTGACGGCCTCGTGCACCCGTGCCGCCGCGACCTCCGGCCGCTCGTGCTCCCACACCCGGACCGACAGCCACCCGGCTTCGGCCAGCACCACGTCGGTGTTCGCGTCGCGCGTCCGGTTCGCCTCGATCTTGGCCCGCCAGAACTCGCCGTTGCGCTTGGGCCAGGTGGCGTGGTCCGGACAGCCGTGCCAGAAGCAGCCGTCGACGAACACGGCCACCTTCGACGGCCCGAACACCACGTCCGCCTCCCGGCGCACGGCGCGCAGCGGCCTGCGGTGCACCCGGTAGCGCAGCCCGAGCTTGTGCAGCTCGCGGCGCAGCGCCACCTCGATCCCCGTGTCGCGCGAGCGCTGCCCGCTCATCCGCGCGCGGGTCGCCTCCGTGGTGGACAGCCGCTCCATCGGGACATCATCTCGCAGGCGTCAGCCGCCGCACCACGG
Organism: Umezawaea sp.; assembly: GCF_057122925.1. NCBI lineage: Bacteria > Bacillati > Actinomycetota > Actinomycetes > Pseudonocardiales > Pseudonocardiaceae > Umezawaea > Umezawaea sp. Next base: position 10,379 of record NZ_DBNGPQ010000034.1, read on the forward strand.
TGTCGAGGTCGCGGTCGGACGGCAACCCCCTCTCCAGCCCCGGCACGCGTTCGAAGAAGAACGGCGGCATCGCCTGGAACAGCAGCTCCTCCGCCCGCCGCGGCCCGTCGCGCTGCACGAACACCACCCGGCCCGCCCACGCGTCCACCCCGAACACCGCCTCCGCCAACGGGTGCGTCAGCACCTCCAGCCCCCGCTCCCGCAGCGCGGCGGCCACGTGCAGGGACCGCACGAACTCCGCGAACTCCCGCCCGATCCGCCGCCGCATCGCGGCCCGCGCGACGGACCCCTCGACGCCTCGGTCGACCACCCGGCCGACCAACTCCGCCGCGGGACCCCACAGCATCACCACGGCCCGGTCGTCGCCCTGGCAGAACCTCCGGAACTCGGCCCAGCCCGGTAATCGCCCCAGCTCCTCCACGGCGTGGTGGAACACGTGCGACAGGGCGAACTCCGGCCGCCACCCGTCGATCTCCAGCACCGGCTGCCCCCGAGCGCTCAACGCGGCCCCGAGCGAATCCCCCCGGAACACGGCCCCGGTGTCGGCCGACGTGAGCGCGTTGACGACCACCGCGGCGTGCCCGAGCGCGTGCGCGGCCACGCGCGGCCGGGTGCTGTGCCAGTTGTTGAAGCGGTCCCTCGACGCCTCGGTGACGTTGAACAACCGCCGGACCTCGGCCGCGGCCGTGATGCGTTGGCTCATGACAGCGAGG
>NZ_DBNGPQ010000035.1:0-70612 GCF_057122925.1 Umezawaea sp.
GCGGAAGCTCCCCGTCCCACCCGTGCACACCCAGGCTCGTCGCCCGCACCGGGTACGCTTCGTAGTACCACTCCAGGAACCCCGTCTCCAGCGTCTCGAATTGCTGGGCGACCCGGCGAACCTCCTCCTCCGTCGGACGCAGCTCCTCCAGCGGCTCGGCCCGGGGCGCGCGAGGCGCCGCCGGGGCGCCGCACGCCGTCGCGAGCAACGCCCCGGCGGCCAGCAGCAGACGAACTCTCAACGATTCCTCCAGTGACCTTTGGGTGCGGGAACCCCAAGCTAGGAACGCCCCGTTTCCGGCGCCAGCAGACATCGCGGGCTCGGGCTGGATCCTGCCCTTCGGGCGGCTCTCCGGGCGCTTCCCGTGAGCGGGGGTGGTCCCCGGCCGCGCCGGCGCGTGGGCGTTCCCCCTCCCGCGACGCCACGCCCCGGGAGTGGGGGTGTGCCGCCGACTCCCGCAGTCCCCCCATCCCCCCTATCCCCCGCTCCCCCGCTCCCCCGCTCCCGAAGCCCGGCGTGAGAGCCAGCCGAAGGCTCGGCGACCGGCAAGGCCCGCGGGCCACCCCCCCCTCGACCACCAGGTCCGGAGCCCTGGAGGGGCCGGAAGGCCTCCAGCATCGAGCGTGCCCCATCGCCCGCCCCGTGGCCCCCCTCTTGCGCCCTGCCACTGAATGGCGGAAACCATTGCGCATCCCGCCATGCGGGGAGGGCCGAGGGCGAGACAATGACTGGAGAGGTGATCCGGGTGCTGGTCGCGGCGAGCGACCAGGAAGCGCTGGAGGAGCTGAGAGCCGCGCTACCCCGGGCGGAGGGGTTTTCGCTGACGGAGGCGGCGGACCCGAGCGAAGCGGCCGCGGCGCTGGACGGGCGCAGGCACGACCTGTTGATCCTGGAGCTCGGGGGCCCGGAAGCCGCGGTGCTGGAGGAGCTGGTGCTGGGGGACGCATCGCGGGGCGCGCCGCCGGTGGTGGCCCTGACGGGCAAGTCGCAGGAGGCGAGCGCGCTGCGGGCGCTCCGTCGCGGGTTCGCGGACTACCTGCTGACGGGGGAGCTGAGCGCGCCGGTGGTGACGCGCACGGTCCGGTTTGCGACGGAGCAGGCGCGGGCGGAGCGTCGGCGACGGCAGGCGGAGGGGGCGCTGACGGGGGGTTCGGGGGCGGCGCGGCGGCCCGTGGGCTCGGCCGGGGGCGGTTCCGGCGCGGCCCTGCGGCCCGTGACCTCGCCGAGCAGCGCGTCGGGCACGGTCCGGCGGTTGGTGGGCTCGACCGGGGGCGCCGCGCGGCGACCGGTGGGCTCCACGGGGGGCGCGGACCGGTGCCCGGTCGGGTCGGCGGGTGCGGCCCTGCGACCGGTCGGTTGTTCGACCGGGGGCGCGGCCCGGCGGCCCGTGGGCGGCGGCGGAGGGGGAGGTGCGGCCCTGCGGCCGGTGTCGGCGGGCCGCACGGGCTGCTCCGCGCCGCTCGGCCGACCCGGAGGCGGCTGGCGGACCGGGGCGGGGGGCGGCGCGGCCCGACGGCCGGTCGCGGGAGGAGGCGTCGGAGCGGGGGGGACGGGGCGGGGGATGTTGGTGCGGCTGTGCCGCTCCACCAGGTCCGACACGCTCAGACCGCCACCGCCCTCAGCGCGGCGGCGACGTCCTGACTGCTGCTCTTCCTCGGGCTCTTCGGCACCTCGGGAACCGGGGCCGCCACGGCGGGGCTCGTCGGGCACCCGGTCTCCCTTCAGGTAAGTCCACTACTGGGTTGTCATCACAAGTTGACGACGGCGAGGACACAGTGGTTGCACCACCGGCGTGTCAGTGCGGTCGATAGTACGGATGACGGCGACTCCTGACGACCACTCCCGGTGATACCGGTGGGACAAGTAGTCGGTAACGCGCAGTCTGGCACGACCGAACGGGTGAACGACTAGGCGAAACAGGTGCCTCAGTAGTAACCGAGAACCCTGGAATCGGACACCGCCCGGCGCCCGGAAGCCGGTCCGGCGAGCTTCGCCCGCCCGTTCTCGCGGTAGGCGACCGCGTTCCGGCCCGACTGCTTGGCCGTGTAGAGCAGGCTGTCGGCGCGCAGCAACTGCTGTTCAGCGCTCACGGGAGGGCGTGTCGGTGTGGCCTCCGCGGGGGGCTCGTAGGCCACACCCCCGCTGACCGTCACCCGAAGCCCCGGAGCGACACGGGACCAGTCGTGACGCTCGACACGTTCACGTGCCGCCTCGACGATCTCCACCGACGTGGTTGCCGTCACACTCGGCAGGACGAGGACGAACTCCTCACCGCCGTAGCGGGCGCAGAACGCGTCCGCGGGCAGGTCCGTCTGCAAGAGGTCCACGACCCTCTGGAGCACCCGGTCGCCCAGCAGGTGGCCGAACGTGTCGTTGACCCGCTTGAACCAGTCGAGGTCCAGCAGCGCTATCGCCATCCCGTGCCGCGACGTGCCGCGCTCCGCGAGGATCGCCAGCAGCCGCTGGTCGAGGTAGCGGCGGTTGTAGCTGTCGGTCAGGCTGTCCCGCAGGCTCTGCTCGCGCGCCTCGGCGTGCTCCTTGCGCAGCCGGTCCACCTCGCGGCGCAGCTGCTCCGGCACGCGCGGCTGCTCCTCCTGGTCCGCGTACACGAGGTCGAGCGCCGACCGCAGGTGCTGGTACGCCTGGCGCCACTGGCCGCGGGACGCCAGCAGCGTCGCGATGGACTCGTGGAGCTCGACCAGACCGGTGCTCTCGGAGGGGGTGGTGTCGACCGCGAGCGGGTGGTCGTCGGACTTCCTGCTCGGGTCTGATTCGGCGACTTCGGGTCGCAAAGCGGTCATCGCTCTCACCTCCCTACCTGCCTGGTGTCGACTCTTGAGAGGCGGCGCTTGAGCCGGCGGGACGCGTGGGAGCCTTATTTCCCCCGTCTGGTTGACCGCTTGCTGCTCCGAACTAGTGACGATCGGTGATCAACTTGGCTCTGCGTGCCCTCCTGGCCGCGACGCCGCGCACCACCGGGTGGGGTGGTCAGCCGCCGACGCAGGGGGCGAACCCGTACGGCGCGCCGTCGAGCAGCACGACGTGCAGCGAGCCGATCTGGACGCCGACGGGGGCGTCGTCCTCCAGCAGCGTGACGGTCGCCGCGACCACGTAGACCACGCCGCGCGGGTGCGTGTCGCCGCCCGGCGGCTCCCAGTCGGGGTCCGTGCGCAGGGTCGACATCGCCGGTTCCATCCGCAGCGTGCCCGCCCGCAGCTCGCAGGTCCGCGAGCGGAAGTCCGGGTGCTGGGTGTCCTGGAACAGCTTCCGCTGCTCCGGGTTGCCCCTGCCGCCCGCTTCGTTGAGCCGGGTGAAGTAGCCGGACACCTGGTCGCGTTCGACTTCGGTGATCCGCAGGGGCCGGGCCGTGCCCGCCACCGACGACCCGCAGCCGCCGAGCAGCACCGCGCAGGCCGTGGCCAGCGCGCCCACCAGCAGGTGGCGGTCAGCCACCCGAGTGCATCACTTCCGCCCCCATCGGGACGGTGGCGTCCTCGGGGTCGTCCAGCCACCCCTCCGGCAGGACCACCTTGGCCGGTGAGCCCTGGCGGCCCCGCGGCCCCTCGGCCTCCGACGGGTACGGCGCGTCGTGGTCGAGCTGTCCGATCAGGTCGTCCAGCTCGGGCAGCGTGCTGACCATCGCGAAGCTCCGCCGCAGGTCGCCGCCCACCGGGAAGCCGCGCAGGTACCACGCCATGTGCTTGCGCAGGTCGCGCACGCCCTTGTCCTCGTCGTAGTGCTCGGTCAGCAGCTCCGCGTGCGTCCGCAGGATCTCCGCCACCTCGCCCAGGCTCGGCCCCTCGGGGACCGGCAGTCCCGCGAACGCGGCCTGGAGGTCCCGGAACAGCCACGGCCGCCCGAGGCACCCGCGCCCCACGACGACCCCGTCGCACCCGGTCTCGTCGACCATCCGCAGCGCGTCCTGCGCGCTGAAGACGTCGCCGTTGCCCAGGACCGGGATCGACGTCACGGCTTCCTTGAGGCGCGCGATGGCCGACCAGTCCGCCTGGCCGGAGTACCGCTGGGCCGCCGTGCGCGCGTGCAGCGCCACCGCCCTGGCCCCCTCGGCCTCCGCGATCCGCCCCGCGTCCAGGTAGGTCAGGTGCTCGTCGGTGATCCCGATCCGGAACTTCACCGTGACCGGGATCCCGGCGGGCTCGGCGGCCTTCACCGCGGCCCGCACGATCTCCCCGAACAGCCTCCGCTTGTACGGCAGCGCCGCCCCGCCGCCCTTGCGCGTCACCTTCGGGACGGGGCAGCCGAAGTTCATGTCGACGTGGTCGGCGAGACCCTCGTCGACGATCATCCGCACCGCCGCGCCCATGGTCACCGGGTCGACGCCGTAGAGCTGCATCGACCTCGGGTGCTCGTCGCGGTCGAACGTGATCATGTGCAGGGTCGTCGCGTCGCGCTCCACGAGCGCGCGCGCCGTCACCATCTCGCACACGTACAGCCCCGCCCCGTACTGCCTGCACAGTCGGCGGAAGGCCACGTTGGTGATGCCCGCCATCGGCGCGAGCACGACCGGCGGGTCGACCTCGAAGGGGCCGATCCGCAGGGACTTGGTGGTCTGGAGTGCCGTGGACATCCCGACCATTGTCACCCGACGCAGGAGTGGTCGTGCACCGGATGGCTGAGGCGGTGCTCACGCCGCTAGAACGGCACCGTCAGGCAGGCCAGGCGCGCCCCCGCCGTGCCCGCGTGGCCGGGCCCGGTGTGCGTGTGCTCGGCGTGGACGACGACCGAGGCGGCGCGGCGGTCGGTGAACGCCCAGTCCACCCGCGCCACGGCGATGCCCGACCCGCGCGGGTTGGTGGTGAAGTCGAGCCAGATCTCGTTGTCCGGGTTGGCGTGCTCGGGGTCGGTCGCGCCGCCGGGCACGTGCTGGAAGTGCGGTCCCGGGTCGGCGGGGGTCAACCCGCACGGCTTCGCGTGGGCGTGGGCGCCGTACTCCCGGTCGGGCAGCAGGCCCTCGGTGTGCAGCAGCACGAACGTGCCGCCGCCCGGCGTCGTCCACGAGAGCACGGACGCCTCCGAGCCGACCGGCGCGAGCCCGGTGTCGTAGACCGTCAGCGTGTCCGAGACGTGGACGGGCGGGGCGAGCGCTGCGCTGAGCGCCAGTGCGACGGCGGCGAGGTGCATGAGGCCATCAGTAGCGCCCCGGCGTGCGGCGGGCCAGCCGCGTCACCCGGTCCAGCGATCACCCGACGTCGCCGCGCACCAGCACGGTCGCGACGCCGTGCTGCTCCGCCCGACCAGCCGCGCCGCGCACCGCGCCCCGTGGGGGAAAGGCCGCCTTGACGCCAGGTGACCCCCACCGCGGAGGTCGCCGACCAACCGCCGACCTACCGCACTCCACCCACCTCGGAGACCTGCCCGTCCGGTGAGGACGCCCCGGAACGGACCACCGGCCGAACACCGTTCGACCAATTCACGGGACCCCGAAAACACAAAACCCCAGCTTCACAAAGCTGGGGTTCCGTGGGCCGCCAGGGACTCGAACCCTGAACCAAGAGATTAAAAGTCTCCTGCTCTGCCAATTGAGCTAGCAGCCCTCGTGTGCAGCGTACCGACTCCGCGGTCCCCGTGGTGCAGGGTGGTCGGCTTCACCGCCCGAGCGGTCTGCCAGCCAGTGCTCCCACGCAGGTGGTGGATGCCACCCCCGGCGCCACCGTCTCAACCGGTCACCGGAACCAGTCCTTCCCGGCCTCCTCCGACCTGCCGGAACAGTCCTCGGAACCCCCGCCGACCCAGGTGATGCACATCACAAACAAGCATCCGAATTGCACAACCGAACATCTCACCTACGTTCGTCCCGCACGACGCGAAAAGGAGTTGGTCGAAATGCGCCGGAACACCGGTCGGGCACGACGCGGCGGTGTGGCGGTGGCTGTCGTGGCCGCGGTGGGTCTCCTGGCGGCGTGCAGCGTCAGGGTCGGGGAGACCGAGGGCCCCGGCGGTGGCGGCGAGACCGGCGGCGGCTCCGGCGTGAAGGGGCCCGACACGTTCACGAGCGGCGTCGCGGAGGCGGCGGAGCAGTGCGCCGAGGTGAGGGTGGCGCTCGGCGAGGCGAAGCCCGGCGAGGGCGGCCCGACGCAGATGCGGCTGCCGCTGACGATGACGAACGCGGGCGGCACGGCGTGCCTGCTGCGCGGGTTCCCCGGTGCGCGGCTGAAGGGGCAGGACAGCCAGACGTGGGACCTGACGCGGTCCGGTGCCGAGGTGGAGGACGTGCGGCTGACGCCCGGCGCGAGCACGACCGCCTACCTGACGTACCTGCCCGAGACGGGCGACCAGCGGTGGGACGTCACGACGGTGACGGTGACGCCGCCGAACACCGACGACTCTCAGGTCTTCGACTGGCCGGCCGGGTCCGTGCTCAGGCAGGACGCGGCCACGCACCCCGGCACCTACGTCGGGCCGGTCGGCGCGTGGGCCCCCGGTGCGGCCTAGGGCCGCAGGTAGCGCTCCACGTCGAGCATCTCCCGCGGACCAGGGGGCTCGGTGGTGGCGCAGGCGGAGAGGGCCGTCGTGAGGGCGTGCGCGGACAGGTCCGTGCCGATCAGGACGAGCTGGGTCCCGCGCGGAACGGCGCGGGGCCACGGGGTGCGGTGCAGCGACAGGTGGTCGCCGACGACCTGGAGGGCGTAGCGGTCGTCCGTGCCGAAGTCGACGAAGCCCTTCACCCGGTACAGCCCCGCCGGGCGGTCCGACAGGAAGCGCAGCAGCCCGCGCGGGCTCACCGGTGCGTCCGTCGTGTGCTCGACGCTGTCGTACAGCGCGTGCACGTGGTCGCCGTGGTCCTCGACCAGGTCCTCGAAGGACAGTTGCCCGACCGTCGGCGTGCGCGGCCGGGGGTCGAAGAGCAGGGCCGGGTCCACGCGGCCGTGGGTGGTCTCCACGACGGGCGTGCCGGGGGTGATCGCGGCGCGCACCGCGGCCAGGTCGGTGGCGCGGTCGGTCTTGTTCAGCACCACGAGGTCGGCCAGGCGCAGGTGCTTCGCCAGTTCCGGGTGGCGGGCGCTGGTCGTGGGGAACTCCGCGGCGTCCACGACGAGCACGAGGCCGCCGTAGGTGGTGCGCGGCTGCTCGCTGGCCAGCACCAGCTTCACCATGCTCTGCGGCTCGGCCAGTCCGCTGGCCTCGATGACGATCACGTCGACGTTCGCGGACGGCTTGGCGAGCCTGGTGAGCATGTCGTCCATGTCGGACGGGTCGACCGCGCAGCACAGGCAGCCGTTGCTCAGCGAGATGGTGGAGTCGACCTGGCTCGCGACCGTCATCGCGTCGACGTTGATGCTGCCGAAGTCGTTGACCAGGACGCCGATCCGCGTGCCGCCCGCTGTCGCCAGCAGGTGGTTGAGCAGGGTCGTCTTCCCGGAGCCGAGGAAACCCGCGACGACGATCACCGGGATCCGCTGCTTGGCCACGCCTCCATGCTAGAGCGGCGCTGGGTGACGAACCCGCCGCAGCGGGTGAGGGTCGACCGCAAAAATTGCGAAACGCCACGAAGTTCGAGGTCAGCTGGATAGTGTCCAGCCAACACGGCACAGGTGGGGGGCGCGTTGGCGGAGTTCGCGAGGACGGCGTTCGGCTACCCGACGGCGTTCCTGAGCGTGCTCCTCGTCGTGGTCGTCCTGTACTGGTCGCTGGCCGCGGTCGGGGTGCTGGACGGGGACGACGGGGTCCTCGGCGTCGAGGGCGCGCTGGCCGGGCTCGGCCTCGACGGCGTGCCCGTGACCGTCGTGCTGTCGCTGTTGACCGCTTTCTCCTGGTTCGCCTGCCTCGGGGGCTCCGTGCTGCTCAACGGATTCGACCTGTCGTCCCCGGTCGTGATCGCGCTCGGCCTGGTCGTCCTCGTGGTGGCCGTGGTCGTCGGCCTGCTGCTCACCAGGCTGCTGGCGTGGCCGCTGCGGAAGCTGTTCCCGAACCCGCGGCAGGCCTCCCGCAACGACTTCGTCGGCAGGCCGTGCGTGATCCGCACGGGCACCGTCACCCACGACTTCGGTCAGGCCGAGGTCACCGCCTCCGACGGCTCGTCGGCCGTCGTGCAGGTGCGCCAAGCGGGACAGGACGTCCTGGTCGCGGGCAGCACCGCTCTGATCTTCGACTACGACGTCGACGGGGAGTTCTTCTGGGTCGCGCCAGTCGATTCCGCGCTCGGCCCCGACCTCTGACCGCAGGGAGACCCTGATGGACGTCATCACCACGGGATTCGGCATCCTCATCGCCGTCGTCGTGCTCGTCGTGCTCGTGCTGCTGTTCATGATCAGCCGCCTGTTCCGCAAGATCGAGCAGGGCAAGGCGCTGATCGTCTCCAAGGTGCGCAAGGTCGACGTGACCTTCACCGGCGCCGTCGTGCTGCCGGTGCTGCACCGCGCCGAGGTCATGGACATCTCGGTGAAGACCATCGAGATCAAGCGCGCGGGCAACGAGGGGCTGATCTGCCGCGACAACATCCGCGCCGACATCCGCATCACGTTCTTCGTGCGGGTCAACAAGACCGTCGAGGACGTCATCAAGGTCGCCCAGGCGATCGGCACCGCCCGCGCGTCCGACGAGCACACGCTCCAGGAGCTGTTCAACGCCAAGTTCTCCGAGGCGTTGAAGACCGTCGGCAAGCAGCTCGACTTCGTCGACCTCTACACCAAGCGCGACGAGTTCCGCGACCAGATCATCCGCGTCATCGGCACCGACCTCAACGGGTACAGCCTGGAGGACGCGGCGATCGACTTCCTGGAGCAGACGCCGATGTCCCAGTTGGACCCGGCGAACATCCTGGACGCGCAGGGCATCCGCAAGATCACCGAGCTGACGGCGATCGAGCACGTGCGCACCAACGAGTTCCAGCGCAGCGAGGAGAAGGAGATCACCCGCCAGAACGTCGACGCGCGGGAGGCCATCCTCGAACTGGAGCGCAGGCAGGCGGACGCGGAGACCAAGCAGAAGCGCGAGATCGAGACGATGCGCGCCCGCGAGGAGGCCGAGACCGCGAAGGTGCAGTCGGAGGAGCGGCTCAAGGCGAGCACCGCCCACATCCGCACCGAGGAGCAGCTCGGCATCCAGGACCAGAACCGGGCCCGCGAGATCGCCGTGGCGGAGAAGAACCGCGAGCGCGTGATCGCCATCGAGACCGAGCGGATCGAGAAGGACCGCCAGCTCGAGGTGATCGGCCGCGAGCGGGAGACCGCGCTGGCCAGCATCTCGAAGGACAAGGAGCTGGAGGGCGAGAAGCGCGACATCGCCGAGGTGATCCGCGAGCGGATCGCGGTCGAGAAGACCGTGGCCGAGCAGGAGGAGAGCATCAAGCGCCTCCGGTCGGTCGAGGAGGCCGAGCGCTTCCGCCAGACCACGGTGATCCACGCCGAGGCCGAGGCCCAGGAGGGCCTGGTCAAGGACATCAAGGCCGCCGAAGCCGCCGAGCTGACCGCGAAGCACAGGGCGCGCGAGGAGCTGACGCTCGCCGAGGCCAGGCAGCAGACCGCCGAGCTGGACACGCGCGCGAAGATCCGCCTCGCCGAGGGCACGCAGGCCGCCGCCGCGGCCGAGGGCCTGGCCGAGGTGCAGGTCCGCGAACGGGACGCCGAGGCGATCGAGAAGGTCGGCCGCGCGGAAGCCGCCGTCGCGCGGGAGAAGCAGCTCGCGCAGGCCGAGGGCACCGAGAAGGTCGGTCTGGCCGAGGCCGTCGTGTCGCGGGAGAAGCAGCTCGCCGAAGCCGAGGGCGCGGAGAAGGTCGGCATGGCCCAGGCCGTGGTCGAGCGCGAGAAGGCCATGGTCGCCGCCACCGCGATCCGCGAGAAGCTCAAGGGCGAGGCGGAGGGCCTCTCCGACAAGGCCGCCGCGATGAACGCGCTCGACGACGCGACCCGCGGCCACGAGGAGTACCGGCTGCGCCTGGAGACCGAGAAGGAGGTCCGCCTCGCGGGCCTCGACGTGCAGCGCCAGCTCGCGGAGTCGCAGGCGTCCGTGCTGGCCGCGGGCCTGGAGAAGGCCGACATCGACATCGTCGGCGGCGAGAGCATGTTCTTCGACCGCGTGGTCGGCGCGATCACGATGGGCAAGAGCGTCGACGGGTTCGTCGAGCACTCCGACGTGGCCCGGAGCCTCGGCGGGTCGTGGCTCGACGGCTCCGCGGACTTCACCCAGGACATCACCAGGGTGCTCGGCTCGTTCGGCACGAACGACGTGCAGAACCTGACCGTGTCCGCGCTGCTCGTGCGGCTCATCTCGTCCGGCGGCCCGGACTCGGGCAAGCTGACGGAACTGCTGGACACCGCGAAGCGGCTGGGGCTGGCCGAGCGACCGGTCGCCGCCCTCGCGGCGAGGTGACGCGGCGGTGACGTCGACGCGGGAGCTGGACGCGGGCACCTACGAGGTGCTGCGGGCGCGGCTGGCCGAGCAGGCCGCCGCGCTCGCGAGCCGGGCCGAGGAGCTGAACGCCGAACGCCTGCGGGTGTTCGGCAGCGCCGAACTCCAGCTCATCGGCACCGAACGGATCCGCACCGCGAACAACTGCGTGCCGCGGGACTGCATCTCCGTGCCCGCGGGCACCGGAGGCACGAGCGCGGTCGGCGGCCTGATGCTGTTCGGCTACAACGTGTTCATCGGGCTCAAGCCCGAGACGACCGTGGACGACGTGTTCTCGCTGCACCGCTTCACCCGCGACGGCGACGCGTTCCGGTTCGAGGACGCGGGCCCCGACGCGCTGCCCGGCCTGCTGCGCGACCCCCGGTTCCTGCGCGACTTCGCCGAGCTGTACCGGTACTACCGCGACACCCGCCTGCTCCAGCTCCGCCGGGTGGAGAGCAAGGTGCTGGCGATCTTCCAGACCGGTGCGCGCACCGAGGACGTCCGCGTGCTGCGCTGGCGGGTCGCGCCGGACGGATCGGTGTCCTACGTGGACAACCGGGGCGAGCGCGACCACGTGTTCCCGCCCTCGCACGACTTCGAGTGGACCACGACGGTCCGCGAGAACCACGTGCTGGGGCGGCACCCGCACATCTCGATCGAGGACGAGGTGTTCGTCGAGGCCGTCGGCGGAGACCTCACCGTCAAGGTCGAGAACAACACCGAGAGCGGCGAGGGCGTCTACCACGAGCCGGTGGACGAGCCGCTCCAGAGCCTCGCCGACGCGGACGTCCGGTACGCGCGGGTCGGGCCGCTGATCCTGCTGAAGATCCTGCCCTACAACGAGAAGACCTGGCGGCACCTGGTCTTCAACACCCGCACCAAGGGCGTGGTGCGGCTCGACGGCGTCGGCCAGGCGTGCCAGCGGCTGCCCGAGGACCAGGGGGTGATCTTCCCCGGCGGCTACTACCTGGAGACCGGGGTCAACAAGACCTTCGACACCGACGTGGAGAGCCTGGAGTTCGAGCGGGTGATCCGCTCGACCAACGGCGAGGACGTGCTCTACGTCTTCCACGCCCGCAGCGAGGGCCGGTCGCTGCTGCTGCCCTACAACGTCATCCGCAAGGAAGTGGCCACGCCCATCCCGTGCCACGGCTACTCGCTGTTCGACGACGGCACGCTGGTCGTGTTCCGCGCCGCGTCGGAGGAGCCGACCAGGGTGCACCCGATGCAGGTGTGGCAGACGCCGTACCTGTCGGACACCTACGCCGCCGCGCAGCCCGTCGGCACCGGCCCGCTGGACCGGGTCGGCAACGCGGACCTGGTGCGCGGCATCTCCGACTGCCTGTCCATCTCCCGGATGGTGGGCGAGATGGCCCCCTCCACCCCGGTGTTCGAGGGGCTGATCGCCGCGTGCGCGCGGGCGTTCGACCACTACCACTGGCTCGGCGACGCCGACCTGCACGACCTGGGCACGCCGTTGTCGCAGGTGCGGGCGACGGCGGAGCAGGTGCTGGACGAGTTCGAGACCGTGCAGGCGCTCACCGACCAGGCCGCCGCGGCGCTGGAGGAGGCGAGCGCGCAGGTCGCGTCCCTGGTGCGGCAGCAGCGCGGCGAGACGCCGACGTCGGCCGACGCGTGGGTGCGCAGGCTGGTGGACCTCCGCAGGGCGCAGGGCAGGCTCGTCACGCTGCGCGAGCTGCGGTACGTCGACCTGGCGCGGATCGACGTGCTGGTCGCCGACCTCGCCCAGGAGCTGGGCACGTCCGCGCAGCGGGCCGTCGCGCACCTCCAGCGCGAGGACGCCTTCACCGGCTACCACACCGAGATCGACGACCTGGTGGCGAAGGCGGACGCCATCGCCACCGTCGCCGAGGCCAAGCCGGTCGTGGACCGGCTGACCGAGCAGTCGCAGGGCCTGGAGGTCCTCACCGAGGTCGTCGGCTCGCTGGACATCGCCGACGCCACCGTGCGCACCGGCATCCTGGAGCGCATCGGCGAGGTGCTCGGCGGCATCAACCGCGCACGGGCCACCGTGGACGGTCGGCGCAGGCGGCTGCTCGACACCGAGGGGCGCGCGGAGTTCGCCGCCGAGTTCGCGCTGCTGGGCCAGGCGATCACCGGCGCGCTGGCCGTCGCGGACTCGCCGCGGCGCTGCGACGAGCAGCTCGGCAGGCTGCTGCTCCAACTGGAGAACCTGGAGTCGCGGTTCAGCGACTTCGACGACTTCCTGGCGGAGCTGGGCGCGAAGCGGACCGACGTCTACGAGGCGTTCTCCTCCCGCAAGCAGGCGCTGCTGGACGAGCGCGCCCGCCGGTCGGACCGGCTCGTCGACTCCGCCGACCGCATCCTGGCCAGCGTCACCCGCCGGGTCGGCACGCTCACGTCGCTGGACGACGTGAACACCTACTTCGTCTCCGACCCGATGGTCGCGAAGCTCCGCAGCGTCGTGTCCGACCTGCGGGAACTCGGCGACCAGGTGCGCGCGGAGGAGCTGGAGGGCAGGCTCCTCGCCGCCCGCCAGGAGGCGGGGCGCTCGCTGCGCGACCGGCTCGACCTGTTCACCGACGGCGGCGAGACCATCAAGCTGGGCAAGCACCGGTTCGCGGTGAACACCCAGGCGGTGGACCTCACCCTGGTGCCGCAGGACGGCCGGATGTCGTTCGCCATCACCGGGACCGACTTCCGCGAACCCGTCACGGACCCGGCCTTCGCCGCCACCGAGCCGTTCTGGGACCAGCTGCTGGTGTCGGAGTCGGCCGAGGTCTACCGCGCCGAGCACCTGGCCGCGTCGATCCTCGCGGGCCACGACGACCCGGCCGTGCTGCACGAGACCGAGCTGCTCGACGTCGTGCGCCGCGCCGCGGAGTCCCGCTACGACGAGGGGTACGAGCGCGGCGTCCACGACCACGACACCGCCCGGATCCTGGAGGTGCTGCTCCGCCTGCACGCGGGCGCGGGCGTGCTGCGCTACCCGCCGGCCGCCCGTGCCGCGGCCCAGCTGTTCTGGGCGTTCGAGGCGACCGACGACCTGAAGGCCGCCTGGACCCGCCGCGCGACGTCGCTGGACCGCGCCCGCACGGTCTTCGGCCGGTCGCGGGCGATCGACGTGCTCGCCGAGGAGATGGGCGCCGCCATCGGCGACGAGCTCGCGGGCGAGTACCTGTTCGAGGAGCTGGTCCGCGCGCCCGCGGGGTTCGCGACCAGCGCCGCCGCCCGGTCGCTGCTGGAGCGGTTCCACCGCGCGCTGGGCAGCCGCCACGAGTTCGACGAGGACCTGCGGGCGGTCGACCTGCCCGCCCGCCGCCAGCTCGTCGAGGCCTGGTTGGGCGTGTTCCTCGGCGACGAGGTCTCACCCGACCTGCCGGAGGCCGTCGCGCTGGAGCTGTGCCACGACCTGCCGCGCTACGAGTCGTCGGCCGAGCTGACCGGTGTCGTGGACGGCCTGCTGGGCACCCACCCCCGGATCGTGGACCGGAGGCTGGAGTTCCGCGTGGACGAGCTGCTCGCCAGGACCAGGGCGTTCCGCACCGAGCGGATCCCGGCGTTCCGGTCGTACCTCAAGCAGCGCAACGAACTCGTGGCGCGCAGGAAGAAGGAGCTCCGGCTCGGCGAGTTCCAGCCGAAGGTGATGAGCGCGTTCGTCCGCAACCGGCTGCTGGACGAGGTGTACCTGCCGCTGATCGGCGACAACCTCGCCAAGCAGCTCGGCGCGGCCGGCGACGCCAAGCGCACCGACCAGATGGGCCTGCTGCTGCTCATCTCCCCGCCGGGCTACGGCAAGACGACGCTCATGGAGTACGTCGCCAACCGGCTCGGACTGATCTTCGTGAAGGTCAACGGGCCGTCGCTCGGCCACGACGTCACGTCCGTCGACCCGGCCGAGGCGCCCAACGCCACCGCGCGGCAGGAGGTCGAGAAGATCTCGTTCGCGCTGGAGATGGGCACCAACGTCCTGCTGTACCTGGACGACATCCAGCACACCTCGCCCGAGCTGCTCCAGAAGTTCATCTCCCTGTGCGACGCGCAGCGGCGGATGGAGGGCGTGTGGGACGGCGGCACCCGCACGTACGACCTGCGCGGCAAGCGGTTCGCGGTCTGCATGGCGGGCAACCCGTACACCGAGTCCGGCAAGCGGTTCCGCGTCCCCGACATGCTGGCCAACCGCGCCGACGTGTGGAACCTCGGCGACGTCCTGTCCGGCCGCGAGGACCTGTTCGCGCTGAGCTACGTCGAGAACTCGCTCACCTCGAACCCCGTGCTCGCCCAACTGTCCACAAGGGATCGGGGGGACGTGGAGCTGCTGGTGCGGCTGGCCCGCGGCGACGACGGCGTGCGCCCGGACCAGCTCTCCCACCCGTACTCGTCGGTCGAGCTGGAGCAGGTGCTCTCGGTGCTGCGCAAGCTGGTCCGCGCCCAGGAGGTCGTGCTGGCCAACAACCGGGCCTACATCGCCTCCGCCGCGCAGGCCGACGCGTCGCGCACCGAGCCGCCGTTCCAGCTCCAGGGGTCCTACCGCAACATGAACAAGCTGGCCGAGCGCATCGTGCCGGTGATGAACGACGAGGAGCTGGCCGCCGTCATCGACGACCACTACGTCGGGGAGGCGCAGACCCTCACCTCCGGGGCCGAGGCGAACCTGCTGAAGCTGGGTGAGCTGCGCGGCACGCTGACCGCCGAGCAGGCGGCGAGGTGGGCCGAGGTGAAGGCCGCGTACCGCCGGGCCCTGGCGCTGGGCGGCTCGACCGACGATCCGGTGAGCCGCGCGGTCGGTGCCGTCGGCCTGCTCGCGGACCGCGTCGGCACGGCGATCGACCGGCTGGCGGGCCCCGAGGAGCGGGGCTGGTGCGGTAACCGCTGACCCCCTGCCGGGTTCGCGCCGTTCAGGGCCGCGAGGGGTCCACCCCGGCCGCGCGAAACCCGGTGAGGACCGCGGCCACCGCCCTAGCGGTCGCCGTGGCCGCAGGCGATGCCGTCGGAGTTGTCGTCCAGGTCGTGCCGGTCCTGCCCGCGGACCTCGATGTGCCGGGACCCGTGCCGGTGCAGCCAGTCGCACTCGTCCACCAGCAGCGGGAGCAGCCACGGCACGCAGGTGCCGTGGGTGTCGTAGTCGTCGTCGCAGCCGCCCAGTTCCTCCAGCCACGGGGGGAGGTCGGTGCGCGTCGGGTCCGGTGGAGGAGGAGGAGGAGGTGGTTGCGCGGCGCTCGTCGGTGCGGGGGGCAGGTCCGCCCCGGTCGTCGTGGGTGCTCGCGGTGGCGCGGGGGGCGGTGCGGGCGGCGGTGGCGCGGCGGTCGTCGGGCCGACGCCGAGCACGCTGGTGGTGTAGGTGGCGCTGAGCACCGGTTCCGGGCCGAAGCTGCCCTGCACCTGCCGCACGTCGACGGGTTTCGGCCCGCCGGACAGCACGAGCGTGCCGATCATCGCGCCGCCGACCAGCGCTGCCCCCGTCAAGACGAGGACGCGGCGTCTGCCACTGATCATCCCAGATGCACCCGCTCCACCGATTCCACGCCCGTGGCGTCACGTGGAATCGTCCTGAAGGCCGACGGCGTTACCGATTGCGCCAATCGGAGTGTGGCGGAATTCGCTTTGCGTGACAATCGGACGAACGCCCGTCCGATCCGTGAGAGAGGCCTTCATGAACGATCCCGCTCAGCGCGCCGCGCTCGAAGCCCGGAACGCGGCTTTGCGCACCCAGGTCGACTCCATGCTCGCCAACCTCGAACGCCAGACGTCGGCGTTGCGCGAGGCGCAGGCGGAAGCGGTGGCGAAGACCGGTTCCGCGACGTCGCAAGACGGTCTCGTGCACGTGGTCGTCAACGCGGCGGGCATCGTGACGGACGTGCGGCTCGCCCCGAACGCCTTCGAGCGCAACACCCCCGAGAAGCTGGGCAAGACGTTCGTGCAGGTCGTCCAGCAGGCCGCGCTCGACGCCCGCGGCCAGGCCGACGCGGCCATGGCGCCGTTCCAGCAGAACGTGCCGGACCTGCCCGACCTGTTCCCCGGCGCGCCGTCGCTGAAGAACCTGCTGCCCACGCCCGCGGCCCCGCCGCTGACGCCGCCGAGGAAACCCGACGACGACGAGCCGCGCGACTCCCTCATGGACGGGAACGGCTGGTGAGCGGCTTCGAGGTCGACCCCACCGCGCTGCGGTCGGCGTCGCCGAAGTTCTCCACGACCGGCGACAAGCTCGCCGACGCCTGGGAGGCGCTCCGCGCGGTCATGGACGCCGAGGGCGCGTGCTGGGGCGGCGACGAGGTGGGCCAGAAGTTCTCCCAGGGCTACTCGCCGGCCGCGGACACCGCCCGCGCGGCGTTCCCCGGCATCACCGACGCCATCCACGGCATCCGCACCGAGCTGGACAACACCGCCACGACCTGGGAACAGGTCGACCAGGGCAACGCCCGGTCGTTCGGCGCACAGGGCTAGGGGGCCGACATGGGCATCGAGATTCCGGGCGCGGTCGAGTGGCTGGTCCCGATCGTGGTGGGCGCCGACTGGCCGGAGGGCGACGAGACCGCCCTGCGCAGGCTCAGCGAGGCGTGGACGCAGGCCGCCACAGCGGTCGGCGAGGTGGTCCAGGAGGGCGAGGGCGCCTCGACCGCCGTGCTGGGCTGCATGTCCGGCGAGACGTCGGAGGCGTTCGAGAAGTACTGGAAGCAGTTCGTCGAGGGCGACGCGTACCTCGTCAACCTGCAACAGCTGTGCACGGACCTCGCGTCCGGCTGCGACGACGCCGCGCTGAACATCGAGTACACGAAGCTCAGCATCATCGCGGCGCTGATCATCCTGGCGGCCCAGATCGCGGCGATGATCGCGTCGGCGGTCGCCACGTTCGGCGCGAGCACGGCGGGCGTGCCGATCGCCCAGGCGGCGACCAGGATCACCGTGCAGATGTTCTTCCGCGAGCTGATCAAGCAGATCGCCATCAACGTGGCCATCAACGTCGGCGTCGACCTGGCGATCCAGGGCGGGCAAGCGCTTGCGGGCAACCGGAGGAGCTGGGACGCGGGCAAGACCCTCGACGCGGGCATCGCCGGCGTGGCGGCCGGTGTCGCGGGCGGGACGGTCGGCGCGGTGTCCAAGGGCATCGGCACCACGACCAGCAACTTCGTCCAGGCCGCGGGCCGGGGTGCGGTCGAGGGCGCCATCGGCGGCGCCGGTGGCAACATCCTCAACAACTTCGCGCACGGCAAGTTCGGCCTGGAGGACACGCTCAACGCGGCCACGTCCGGCGCGCTGTCCGGCAGCGTCGGCGGCGCGGTCGGCGGCATGTCGAACCGGCACGGCGGCCTGGCGGACACCTGGGGCACCGGCACCTCGCCGGACGGCACCACGACCTCCGGCCACAACACGCAGGGGCACACGTTCACCACGCCCGACGGGTCCACGGTGCGGGCGAACGTCGACAACCCGTACACCGGCGGCTGGGGTTCGGGCAACGCCCAGCACATCCCCGGCGACGGCGGGCCGAACAACGTCAACGACCCGCACGACGACGACTACGAGGTCAAGACCTCGGCGAACCCGCCCCGGATGGTCGGGGACCTCGACCTCCCCGACCCGCCGAGGCCGTAGTGGGCGCGGTGCCCCCGCCGAGTCCCACGACGAGACCCGGCGGGGGACGGCCGCACTAGGCCCAGGGCTGGTAGGCGAAGACCGGGGCGTGGTCCGGCCGGACCTCGCCCCAGTTCGGGCTGCCGGGCGGCAACGAGTGGTGCTCGGCCTCGCGCAGCCGCGGTCGGAGGCGTGCCCAGTCACCCAGCGCCGCCAGCGCGATCACCGCGCAGACCGCTCCGGGGACGAGCGCGGCGGCCAGAGGCAGCAGCAGGAACGCGAACCCGCCCGCGACGGCGGCGAGGCCCAGCCGCCAGCCGATGCCGTTCTTCCGCAGCCCCAGCTTCACGATGCCGCCGTCGGTCTTGGCCACCGCCCACGCGCGCAGCCGGTACCAGCCCGCGAGGTCCAGGTGGTCTGGTGGAGCGGGCGCGGCGGTCGCCGCCCGTGCCGTGACCAGCGCCGCGACGAGCCGCAGCTCGCCGGTGGCCATGAGCCACTGCTGGCGGCCCGCCACGATCCGCAGCCAGGGCGAGTCGAAGACGGGGGTGCGGTACCCGCCGGGGGACTGCCACTCCCCGGCCTCCGGCGCCGCTCGCACACCGCACTGCACCAGCGTGACGTCGGCCAGCCACAGCGCGTAGGGCAGCACGCCCTTGGCGTCCGCCTCGCGCACCAGCCGGTCCCGCTGGACGTGCAGCCGCTCACCGGTCCGGAGCGCGAAGGGCACCTCGACCGCGCTGCCACCCAGGTCGGTGCCGCGCCAGTTCGTGAACACCGCCCCCGCGAGCCGCCCGAGCACCGGGCACAGCACGAGGGGCAGCGCGAGCAGCCACTCCTGCTGGGTGGCCAGCCACATCAAGGCCAGCGGTACCGGCAGGAACGCCACCCGGCCCCAGACCCGCGGAACGCGCAGGTTGAGCAGCCACACCACGACCGCCACCCCCGTCCACGCCAGGAAACCCGCGGTGGCGCCGGTCGCCAGCAGCACCGCGAGCGGGAGTCCGGCGGTGCCGATGAGGGCCAGCGGCGCGGCGATGAGCCACCGGGCCACCAGTCCCGGTCCGGTCGGCAGCGGGTCGTCCGGTCCGCGGGTCGGGTGGACCGCCGGTCCCACCGGCTCCGGTGCGGGCAGCACCTCGGGGACGTGGGCGTCCAGCTCCCGCTCCGGACCGGCCACGCGCGACGCAGGCGCCCGCCCCGTCCGGACGCGGATCAGCTCGGCGAACTTCGCTGGATCCTCCACCGGCAGCACCTGGTCGGTGGTGCCGAACCGCACGACGGCCACCTCGCCCGAGGGCACCGACTGGCTCGGACCGTTGCGCAGGACGGCCCACGGGGCCTCCCCCGGCACCGCCGAGCGCACGGTGGCGGCCGTGATGTCGTTGAGCGGCAAGGTCTTCCACGGCACCCGGCCGCGCTTCTGGCCGGGGGCGAGCAGCATCGGCTCGCCCGCGGCCCGCTGGACCCAGACCTCCACGGCCCGGTCGGTCACGACCACGGAGTCGGTGTTGGCGGAGGCCTTCTCGACCGCTCGGAGCGGGAAGTTCACCTGGTACGGCGAGGTGCCGAGCACCTCGGCGGGTCGAGCGAGCAGCGCGCGCCCGGCGAGCCACGCGAACAGCGTGGGCGGGAGCCACAGCGCCAGGTAGACGACCAGGTTCAGCGCCGGGTGGAACTCGGTCGGCCGCAGGTGCACCACGATCGCCGCCGTGGCGCCCAGCGCCTGCACGGCGGCGACGGCCAGCGACACCACCGACCAGCGGTGCGGCCGGTAGCGGTACCTGGAGGCCGCCCAGGCCAGACCGAGCAGCGGCACCACGGCCGCCACCGCCGGGACGAGCGCGTCCGACCCCTCCGTCGCGAGCAGCGGCAGCGGGAGCGCGGCGTAGAGCAGGTGGACCGCGAGCGCGATCCCCAGCAGGACCCTGGCGGCCATCAGCCCGTCCGGTCCGGTCCGGCGCGGTGCAGTTCCACGCGCACCAGCACGCGCTGCTCGGCGATCATGGCCGCCCGGTACTCGTCCCAGTCCGGGTGTTCGCCCGAGACCTGCCGGTAGTACTCGACCAGTCCGTCCATCGCCTCGGGCAGCGGCACGACCTCCGCGGTGCCGTCGACCTGGATCCAGGTGCCGAAGAACTCGTCGGGCAGCACGCACAGCCACACGCGGGGGTCGTTGCGGAGCTGCCGCGCCTTGTACGCGGTCTCGCGGGTGCTCACCAGCACGCGCCCCTGCTCGTCGACGGCCACCAGCACGGGCGACATCTGCGGGGTGCCGTCCGAGCGCACGGCCGCGAGGACCGCCCGGTGCTGCGTGCGGATGACGTCCCGCGCCTGATCCAGATCCATGGGGGACATCATGTCGTGACGCAGAGGCGTGCGCCTGTGACACGATGAAATCGTGGCGACACCGAATTCGGTGACCTGGCAGCTCCACGCCGATCCGGCGATGTGGGTGGCGGGGATCTCCAGCCTCTACCTCCAGGCGCTGCACCCGCGCGCGGCCGCTGGTGTCGTGCAGAACTCGAACTTCCAGCAGGACCCGCTGGGCCGGTTGTCGCGGACGGCGAGCTTCGTGGGCGTGTCGACCTACGGCACCGCCGAGGAGGTCGAGACCGCCGCGGCCGGGGTGCGCTCGGTGCACCGGTCGCTGCGGGGGCGCGACCCGGAGACCGGCGCGGCGTTCCGGGTCGACGACCCGGAGCTGCTGCGCTGGGTGCACTGCGCCGAGGTGCACTCGTTCCTCGCGGTCGTGCGCCGGGCCGGGTACCGGCTCACCGACGAGCAGGCCGACCTCTACCTGACCGAGCAGCGCGCGAGCGCGACGCTCGTCGGGCTGCACGCCGACGAGGTGCCGGGGTCGGTGGCGGACATGGCCGACTACCTGCGCGAGGTCCGGCCGGAGCTGCGCCGGTCCGCGGACGCCGACGTGGTCTACCGCTTCCTGCACCGGCCTCCGGTGCGCGGCGCGCTGCGCCGGGGACTGGGTGTCTACGAGCCCGTCCTCGGCCACCTGGCGTACTCGCTGCTGCCGGGGTGGGCCGTGGAGCTGTACGGGCACCGGCCCTACTCCGCGGCGAGGGCGACGGCGCTGCTGCGGGTCCTGCGCGGCACCGCGAAGGCCGTGCCGGGGCTGCTGCGGTGGCGCGTGCCGAGCGGGCACGTGAACCGGGCCGTCCACCGGCTCGGGTGGTCCGCGTACCCCCGGCGAGCACTGCTGCCACAGGGATTTGTCCGACGTCACAGCCGTTCATCACCCGAACGGCCTAGTGAAACGTCGTAGTGCGACGCGCGTCGCATAGGGCTGCCTTATCCCGTACGTAGCATGGGAAACGCGAATCCCGAGGTCGGGTCGATGGCGACCGCTCCCGCACACCCCCGGATGACGCCCTGCCCGCACGGTTCGAAGAAAGGTTCTCCAGCGCATGCTGTTGCGTCGAATGCTGCCCATCGCCGTCTCGGTGGCCTTGCTCGCCGGGTGCGGAGGTCCTGCCGAGGACTCCCTGGAGGGGAGGGCCGACAGCGGCTCGCTGACCATCGGGATCCGCTTCGACCAGCCGGGACTCGCCCAGCGGCGGATCGACGGCAAGTTCGTCGGCTTCGACGTCGACGTGGCCAAGTTCATCGCGGCCGACCTGGGGGTGGACGAGAAGAGGATCTCCTGGGTCGAGGCGCGGTCGGCCGACCGCGAAAAGATGATCATGTCAGGTGCGGTCGACTTCGTCGTCGCCACCTACTCGATCACCGACAAGCGCAAGCAGCAGGTGGCCTTCGCGGGCCCCTACTTCGAGACCGGCCAGGGCGTGCTCGTCCGGTACACCGACGACGAGATCACCGGGCCGGACAAGCTCAACGGCAAGAACCTGTGCTCCGTCTCGAACTCCACGTCGGCGCAGAAGGTCGTGGACGAGTTCGCGCAGGGAGTGAGGCTGGTGGAGTACGGCCAGTACTCCGACTGCGTCACCGCGCTGCTGGCGGGCAACGTGGACGCGGTCACCACCGACGAGGTCATCCTCGCGGGCTTCGCCGCGGCGAACCCGGAGCTGCTCAAGGTGGTCGGTCCCAAGTTCAGCACCGAGAAGTACGGCGTCGGCCTGCCCAAGGACGACGTGCAGGGCCGCGCGAAGGTCAACGGCGCCATCGACAAGATGATCAGCTCAGGCGAGTGGACCAGGTCCTTCGAACGCAACATCGGCCAGTCGGGCATCGAGGTCCCGGACCCGCCGAGGATCACCGAGCAGTAACCGCACGAGCAGGATCAACGGCCCTGGGCGAACTCCTGCACGATCTGCCTGCCGGCCACGACGCGAGGCCGCGTCGGCACGTCGAACTTCGATTTTTTCGACGTGCCGACCGAGAGCGGCCGAGCCGGAGTCTGCGGAGCAGCGACAGTGCTACGGAGCCCCCTTCGCCAGCCACGCGTTCCAGTCGAGGGTCCAGTCGAAGTAGGTGCGGTCCTCCTCCGAGAGCGCGACGCTCGACCCGACCACGTTCACCGGGTCGCCGGGGATGACCTCGTCGTAGTACAGCTTGGCGTTCTCCGGGGCCAGGTTCGCGCAGCCGTGCGACACGTTCTCGTTGCCCTGCGCGTACCGGGAGCCCTCGTACCCGTGCACGTACTCGCCGTTGTAGGAGATCTGCACGCCCCACGGGACCTTGACGTTCTCGTAGTTGTACCGCTGGTTGGTCATCGACACCTCGGGCGACTTCGAGATGACCACGTGGATGCCGCTGCGGCTGACGCGGCCGGGGTCGGACTCCAGGCCGTAGCTGGCCGGGAAGTCGAAGAGCTGCTGCCCGTCCTTGGTGACGACGAACCGGTGGGTCTGCGTGTCGGCGGTCGCGATCAGCGCGCGGCCGATCGTGAAGTGCACGCTGACGTCCTGGCTGCCGTAGGCGCCGTCGCCGTGCGGGACCCCGTAGAGGTTCGCGTTCACCTCCACGGTGGTGCCGGGCGTCCAGTACGCCTTGGGCCGCCAGTGCACCTCGGTGTCGCTCAGCCACGCCCACGCGCCCTCGGTGGGCACGGACGTCTCGATCTTCAACGCCTTCTGCACGCTCGCCCGGTCCGCCACGGGGGCGGAGAACTCGACCGCGACCGGCATCGCGACGCCGTAGGTCTGGTCGTCGCCGACGTTCAGACTGCCGCTGATCTGCCGCGCGGGCGTCACGGTCGTGAACGCGCCGGTGATCGTCGCTTCCTCGCCGTCCTTGCCGACGGCGGTCCCCGTCCAGGTGTACGTCTTGCCGTACCCGAGCGGCTCGCTGACGACCCAGCTCGTGCCGTCGGCGGAGGGCGCCCCCGCGACCTGCTTGCCCTCGGCGTTGGTCAGCGCGACGGACACGAGCTCGCCCTCGGTCACCGCGACCTGGACCGGTCCGGCCGGGCTCACGCCCTCGCTGCCGTTGGCGGGTGTCGTGCTGACCGCCATCGGGGCCCGCACCGCGACGTTCGTCGCCTGCTGCTCGACCGGGGCCGGGCTCGCGGACTCCCCTCCGCTGCCGCACCCCGCCACGAGCACCCCGACGGCCAGTGCCACCGCTGCCGCGAAACCCTTGCTCAACCCCACTGCTCCCCCTTGAACCACGCTCGACGTGGACTGTGACGTGTCGCGGACCAGGGGCGTTGTCCCGAGTCGAAGGTGATACCGGTCACAGGGGTCCTGGTGGGGTGTCGATCACCGCAAGATCGGTCCCGAGGCGTTCACCGGGCCGTTCGGGGAGGCTCGGGAAGCGCTTCCAGCGCGTCCGGTTTGATCGCTCCGACCTGTAGTCTTGAGCGCTCCCAAGCGATACCCTGGCCTCGCAGGCCGTGGTTTCTGTGTTCGTGTCTCACGCTCGCGGAACAGCACGCGGGCGGACCCTCTTCTCGTTGAGGCAAGCGGAGGAGATGCCCCCGGGACGGCCGGGGGTTGCATGGTGCAACCTCAAGCTTTCCTGCGATGGAGGCAGGTACATGGCACAGGGCACTGTCAAGTGGTTCAACTCCGAAAAGGGCTTCGGCTTCATCGCCCAGGACAACGGCGGCGCTGACGTCTTCGTCCACTACTCGGAGATCCAGGGCAACGGCTTCCGCTCCCTGGACGAGAACCAGCGCGTCGAGTTCGAGGTCGGTCAGGGGCAGAAGGGCCCGCAGGCCCAGAACGTCCGGGCCATCTGAGTCGGTCCCACCAACGAGAGCGGCCCCACCGGGTTCTGCACCGGTGGGGCCGCTCTCGTCTGTTCGGGGTCGTCGTCGGGCGGGTCAGAAGCCGCGCTGGCGGGCTTCCCACTGCAACCGCTGCATGACCCACTCGGTGGCGAGGGCCTGCGGGGACGTCTGGCGCTCGGCGGCCAGTTCCTTGAGCTGCTCGTTGTCCATCAGCGTCAGGCGGAGCTGGTAGACCTGCGCGGTGCCGAAGCTGGTGCCGCCCGCGGTGGTCTCGGTATCCGCGGTCTCCGGCGCCAGGGCGGCGAGGTAGGACGTCAGCTCGTCATCGGTGTCGACCTCGGGAGCCAGGTCGCCCTCCGCCACTTCTTGCTGGGGCGGACGATGACGGCCGGACTTCGAACGACCAAGGGACGGTAGGGGCACCGGACAAGGGTAACGGTTGGATTGCGGCGGCCACAGAAGTGTGACTCCGGTCACCTGGCGCTCCTGCTCGTCCGCGTGGAGAGGCCCCCGCGCCAGGGGGAGGAACGCGGGGGCCGGAGGGGATCTCCACAGGTGCTGACCGGGGGTGTGTCAGCAAATCGGATTGTTGCACGCGCACTGTGTTCCGGGGAGGGGGTAAAGCCGAATTCTTCAGCGAGCGCGCGAACGGAACCGCTTCAGCCTCAAGCTGTTCGTGACGACGAACAGGCTGGAGAAAGCCATCGCGGCCCCCGCGAGCATGGGGTTCAGCAATCCCAGCGCCGCCAACGGCAAACCGGCAACGTTGTAGGCGAACGCCCAGAAAAGATTTCCCTTGACGATGCCGAGGGTCCTGCGGGACAACCGGATCGCGTCGGCGACCACCAGGAGGTCCCCGCGCACCAGCGTCAGGTCGCCCGCCTCGATCGCCGCGTCGCTGCCGGTCCCCATCGCCAGGCCCAGGTCCGCCGCCGCCAGCGCGGGGGCGTCGTTGACGCCGTCCCCGACCACGGCCACGACCCGACCGCGGGCCTGGAGCTCCCGGACCGCGTCGACCTTCTCCGACGGCAGCGCGCCGGCGACCACGTCCGCCGCGTCGATGCCGACCTCCGCCGCGACCGCCCCGGCCACCACGGCGTTGTCCCCGGTCAGCAGCACCGGCCGCAGGCCGAGCGCCCGCAGCTCGCGGACCGCGGCGGCGCTGGTCGGCTTCACCGCGTCCGTCACCGCCAGCAGCCCGTGCGCCTCGCCGTCCACGGCGACCGCGACGACCGTGCGACCCGCCCGTTCCGCCGCCGCCGCGGCTCCCCGCAGGTCCTCGGGCAGCTCCACGCCGAGTTCGGCCAGCAGCCGGGGCCTGCCGACGACGACCTCGCGGCCGTCCAGCTCCGCCGTCACACCGAGGCCCTCGCGGTTGCGGAAGGCGGTGACGGCGGGCGGTTCGCCTACCTCGGCGCCCGCGCCGCGCACGATCGCACCGGCGACCGGGTGCTCCGACGGGTGCTCCGCGGCCCCGGCGACCCGCAGCAGGTCCGCCCGCTCGACCCCGGCGGCCGGGACCACGTCGACCAGCGTCAGCTTGCCGGTGGTCACGGTGCCCGTCTTGTCCAGCAAGACGGTGTCGACGCGCCGGGTCGACTCCAGCACCTCGGGGCCCCTCACCAGGATGCCGAGCTGCGCGCCCCGGCCCGTGCCGACCAGCAGCGCCGTCGGCGTCGCCAGGCCGAGCGCGCACGGGCAGGCGATGACCAGCACGGCCACCGCGGCCGTGACCGCGAACTCGACCGGCCGCCCGACCAGCAGCCAGGTCGCGAGCGTCGCCAGCGCGATGCCCAGCACCACCGGCACGAACACCGACGAGACGCGGTCGGCCAGCCGCTGCACCTCGGCCTTGCCCGTCTGCGCCTGCTCCACGAGCGACGCCATCCTGGCCAGCTGGGTGTCCGCCCCGACCCTCGTGGCCCGCACGACCAGCCTGCCGCCCGCGTTGACCGTCCCGCCGACGACGTCGTCGCCCGCGCCGACCTCGACCGGCACCGACTCGCCGGTCACCGTCGAGCGGTCGACCGCCGAGCTGCCGTCGACGACCACGCCGTCCGTCGCGATCCGCTCGCCTGGCCGGACCACGAAGCGCTCGTCCACCCGCAGCGACTCCACGGGGACCCGCACCTCGACGCCGCCCCGCAGGACCGCGACCTCCTTGGCCCCCACCGCGAGCAGCGCCCGCAGGGCGGCGCCCGCGCTGCGCTTGGACCGCGCTTCGAGCCAGCGGCCCAGCAGCAGGAACACGGTCACGCCGACCGCGACCTCCAGGTAGACGTCACCGGAGGTCGACGGCCGCGGCACGAGGCTGAACTCGTGGACCATGCCGATCACCCCGGCGGAGCCGAGGACCAGCGCGTGGACCGACCACAGGTAGGCCACGGCCACGCCCATCGACACCAGCGTGTCCATGGTGCTCGCGCCGTGGCGCAGGTTCACCGCGGCGGCCCGGTGGAACGGCCAGCCGCACACCCACACCACCGTGCTCGCCAGCGCGAGCGAAAGCCACTGCCACGCCGGGAACTGGAACGCCGGGACCATCGACAGCACGACGACCGGCAGCCCCAGGAACACCGCGACGGCCAGGCGGAGCCCGAGGTCGTCGCCGTGCTCGCCGCTCGCCCCCTCGGTCCGCTCGGGGCTCGGCGGCGTGGCCTCGTAGCCCGCCGCCTCGACCGTGGAGACCAGGTCCTCGACGCGCATCCCGGCCGGGAACGCCACGCTCGCCCTCCCGGTGGCGTAGTTGACCGAGGCGGTCACGCCGTCGAGCTTGTTGAGCTTGCGCTCGATCCGGTTCGCGCAGGACGCGCACGTCATGCCGCCGATGGCCAGCTCGACGCGGTCGTGGGGCCTGGACTCCGTGGTCGTCATGGCTCGATCAGCCCGCCAGCTGGTAGCCGGCCTCGGTCACCGCGGCCTCCACCTCGGCCCGGCCCAGCTCGCGCTCGCTGGTCACGGTGACCGCGCCGCTGTCGAGGACGACCGAGACGTCGGTGACGCCGTCCAGCTCGGTGAGCTCCTCGGTGACCGAGCTGACGCAGTGGCCGCAGGTCATCCCGGAGACGGTGAAGGTGGCGGTGACGGACATGACCGTTGTCCTCTCGATCGTGGGCAGTGAGACCAGAATACCCCCAGGGGGTAACCCTGAAACAGGGTGCGGCTGGTCACTGCGGGGGTGTCCGTGGTGCTCGGGGAGCGCTCGGCGTGACCGGGTGAGTCTACTGTGGAGGGTCGACCCGACCCTCGAAGAGATCCATCTCGCCCTCGATGCGGGACACGAGCTGGTCCAGCCCGTCCAGCATCTCGTCGAGCTTGCTCATCCGGTCGTTCATCAGGGCTTCGACATCCGCCTCCATGTCCGCCATCGACAGACTCGCCAAGATCGCCTGCGGGTCCATCGGGGAAGAGTTCGACGCGGACTCGGGGTCCGGCTCCACCTCAGTCATACGTCCATCCTTCCTCGCCCGTTCACGGTCGGTTCCGCGCGGGCACCTACTGGGAGTGACACTCAGTCGCGAGCGAATCACTCTCCGGGGGGCTGCGGTGCCCGACCGAGGTCGCTTAGCCTCGCGCCAACCTCAAGTCGGGGAGGGTGTCATGAGCGGGTCCCTTGAAGTCCGCCAGTTCCTGTGGACGCAGGACGACGGTTTGTCGCGGCAGGCAGCGGGCGGAGTCCCCGCCCAACGAACCGGAGAGCCGTCGAGGATCTCCGACGATCAAGTCCACCGAGCACGGCTGGCGGTGGCCCGCGGCGCCACGGGCGCCGAGGACTGCCGCCTCCTGCTCGACATGCTCGGCCTGTCGCCGGGCGAGGACGGAGGGCCCACGCCCGTCCAGCGGTAGTGGAAGCGGACCTCCGACGGGTGTGTCGGCACCCGTCGGAGCCGATTTCCGCAGATCAGACCTAAAGTAGGACCCCCGTTTTGGAGTAATGGGCACTCGTGTCCTATGCTTACGGAGCTTCCAACGGACAGCGGTTGGAGGGCCCGAGACAGAGGGTGGCCCACACAAGGGCTGCCGGAAGTTGCAAGGGTCCCCATCGTCTAGCGGCCTAGGACCCCGCCCTTTCAAGGCGGTAGCACGGGTTCGAATCCCGTTGGGGGCACGTGTTAGGCTAGGAAAAGTGACAAGCTAGACTGCACGAAATGCACGAGAGCAAGGCCCAGTGGCGCAGTTGGTTAGCGCGTCGCCCTGTCACGGCGAAGGTCGCGGGTTCGAGTCCCGTCTGGGTCGCTATAGCGTTCGGTCATCCCGGCCGCTACATGGCCAGGTAGCTCAGTTGGTACGAGCGACCGCCTGAAAAGCGGTAGGTCGGCGGTTCGACCCCGCCCCTGGCCATTCGACATCGAAAAATCCCCGTCTGCGGAAATCGCAGGCGGGGATTTCTCATTCTGCGCGTCCCTGGGGCTCCCGTCCCAGGCCCCGAGGCAGGGAGGACTTCGCCCCGCACCCCCGGTGGTTCGCGGTGATTCGTGCGTGCCGGTTTCTTTGTGGTGTTGATCACTGCTGTTTTATTCGGTGAAGTTGATTAGGGCTAGGGCCTGGTCGTCGTGGGTTTTGGTTCTCGGCCACCTGGTGTGGTTCGGGTCTGAGAGTTCTGCGGCCCTGATGCGGTCGAGAACCGCTTCCGGGCCTTTTTCGGTGATGAGGTCCAGGACCGATTGCCAGGTGTCGAAGATTTGGTAGTCGTCCACCGCGCACGAGACGCCGTCGGTGGCGATGATCACTTTTTCCACGGCCGACCTGGGCAGGGTTTTGCGTTTTGCCTGGTGAGCCGCTCGCGGGTCTGCTTCGGCCACCCAGTAGCCGTTCGGGCGGTTGCGCAGGAGCGGGACCCGGCTCGCGGTGATGGGACGCAGCGCCGCCAGGCGTGTGTCGGCGATCACCTCCGTGGTCCTGCCGAAGGTGATGATCGGGCTGTCCGCGAGGACGAGGGTGTCGACCTCGGTCCCCGTCCACCTGGCGATGGCCACGGTGCTGGCCGGGGAGTCGCCGGGGACCAGGCCGTGGCGGGTGGTGACGCGGTTGATCGCCGCGGCCAGCAGGTCCGCCAGGTCGCCGCCGCTCGCCAGCAGGTCCACGAGTTCTTCGCCGAGCGTCTGGGCGTACCAGGCGCCGTTGTTGTCCGGAGGTCTGGTCGAGGTGACGCCGTCCAGGACGACCACCGCGTTGGCGGTGGTGAAGACGCGGTCCTCCGTCGGTCGGCCGGGTGCGGCGCGTTCGGCTGTGCGGATCACTCGAACACCGTATGCGTCAACCTGGGTTGACAAAGGCCCGAATGTCAACTTAGGTTGACGCCATGACGAAGGCTACGGAGTTGGCCTCGGCAGCGGGTGATCAGGATCCGAGGGTCGGGTTGCGGGCCGTCAGCGCGTTGCGGCGGTTGTTGGAGCAGCTCGAAGCCGTTCAGGTCCGGAACGCGCGGGTGCGGGGTTGGTCATGGCAGGAGATCGCGGCTGAGCTGGGGGTCACCCGGCAGGCGGTGCACAAGAAGCACGGAGGGCGGGGCTGATGCTCGGGGAGCGGTTCACGAAACAGGCCCGGCGAGCGGTGCTCGACGCGGCGAAGGAGGCGGAGCGCGAGTCCGTCCCCGAGGTCGGTCGGACGCACATGCTGCTGGCGCTGCTGGGGTCGCCGGTGCTCGCCGGGTTCGACCTGTCGCGCGAGGAGATCGAGGGGGCGTTCCGCACCGCTCGGCGCAAGGGCGGGCTGAGCGAGGCCGACGCGGCGGCGTTGCGCGGGCTCGGGATCGACGTCGACCAGATCGTCGACAGCATCGAGCGCTCGTTGGGCGAGGGTGCGTTGGCGACCACGAAGACGCGCCGGAAGCGGTGGCTGTTCGGGGAGCACCGGCCGTTCGAGCCCGCGTTGAAGAAGACGCTGGAGCGCAGCCTCGTGGAGGCCAGGGACCTGGGGCACCACTACCTCGGCAACGAGCACCTGGTGCTCGCGCTGCTGGCGGGCGGTGGGCTCGTCGCCGAGGTGTTGGAGGCTCGCGGGGTGACCTACGCGGAGGTCAGGAAGCTGGTCGCGGCTCAGGGCTGACCTCGACCCAGGTCAGCCGGGGCAGGAACGCCTGGGTGAGCGGGCCGATCGCCACGGCGTAGAGGACGGTGCCGATGCCCAGGGTGCCGCCCAGCAGCCAGCCGCCGGTCAGCACCCCCAGTTCGATCACGGTGCGCACCAGCCGGAGCGAGGTGCCGGTGCGGGCGCAGAACCCCGTGGTCAGGCCGTCCCTCGGGCCGGGGCCGAGGCGGGCGC
The DNA here is from genome assembly GCF_057122925.1 of Umezawaea sp. NCBI lineage: Bacteria > Bacillati > Actinomycetota > Actinomycetes > Pseudonocardiales > Pseudonocardiaceae > Umezawaea > Umezawaea sp. Next base: position 30,320 of record NZ_DBNGPQ010000035.1, read on the forward strand.
CGATGTAGATCGCGGCGGCCAGCGCGTTGAGGACGATGCCCGAGGTCAGCAGCGCGATCCGCGGGAGCGGTTCCACCGGCGCGGGCAGCACCGCGAGCGTGACGTCGACGGCCACGCCGATCAGCACCACGTTGGCGACGGTGCCGACGCCGGGACGTTGTCTGAGCGGGATCCAGCAGAGCAGGACCAGGGCTCCGACGACGACCGTGACCGTGCCGAAGCTGAGGCCGGTGCGCTTGGTCAGGCCCTCGTGCAGGACGTCCCACGGGGCCAGGCCGAGCGCACCGCGGATCTGGAGCGCCATCGACGCGCCGTAGAGCCAGAGGCCGACGGCCAGCTGGGGCAGGCGGCGAGCGGGGGAGACCGTCACCGGTGCGGACGTGAGCGCGGCGAGACGAGGGGAGGCCATGTGGCCCATCCTGCGGCTTGATTGGCCTTGTATTCCAGGGCCAATCGACAATAATTGGCCTCATGGACCAGGCAATCCCGCTAGGTGGACGCATATCCGGGCAGCGGTTAGCCCAGTTGCTGGGCGACTGGCGTCGGAGAGGGGTCCGGCAGGGCACCGCAGACCTGGCCGCGGGGATCCGGATGCTGGTGCTGGAGGGCCAGTTGCCCGCGGGCACCCGGCTGCCCGCCGAGCGCGAGATCGCCGAGGTGCTGCCGGTGAGCCGGACGATGGTCACGGCGGCGCTGGACCAGCTCCGAGAGGAGGGCGTCGTGGCCAGCCGCCGGGGCGCGGGCTCGTGGATCACGCTGCCGACCGGTGCGCTGAACCCGGTGGCGGACCTGGTGCCGTCGAGCCGCGGCCTGATCGACCTGGCGCGGGCCGCGCCACCGGCCGTGCCCGCCGTGGCCGCGGCGATGGAGGCCGTGCGGCTGCGGATGCCCGAACACCTGGCCGGTCACGGCTACCACGAGCACGGGGTGCCCGACCTGCGGCGGGTGATCGCGGACCGGTACACCGCACGGGGTTTGCCGACCTCGCCGGACCACATCGTCGTCACCAGCGGCGCCCAGCACGCCATCGGGCTGGCCCTGCGGCTGTTCACCGGACCCGGCGACCGCGTGCTGGTCGAGCAGCCCAGCTACCCCAACGCGCTGGACGCCATCCGATCCGCTTCGGCGATCCCCGTGCCGGTGCCGCTCCTGCCCGACGGGTGGGACCTCGCGGGCATCGAGGCCGCGGTGCGGCAGGCCGCGCCGCGGGTCGCCTACCTGGTGCTGGACTTCCACAACCCGACCGGGCACCGGTTGGACGAGCTGGGCCGGGCCAGGCTCGGGGCCCTGCTGAGGCGGGCCCGCACGCCCGTGATCGTCGACGAGTCGCTGGTCGACCTCGACCTGGACGGCGACCCGGCCGACGCGCCGCTGCCGATGGCCGCCTTCGCGGACGAGCTGGTGGTGACCGTCGGTGCGGTGAGCAAGTCGCTCTGGGGCGGACTGCGGATCGGGTGGATCCGGGCGCGGCCGGACGTCGTGCACCGGCTCGTGTCGGCGCGCACCGCGATCGACCTCGGCACGCCGGTGTTCGAGCAACTGGTGACGGCCGAGCTGCTCGCCGACCCCGAGCCCGCGCTGCGCGCCCGCCGCGCCGAGTTGGCCGTGCAGCGGGACGCGCTGGTCGACGGCTTGCGCGAGCACTGCGGGGGGTGGACGTTCCGGCGGCCGTCCGGCGGGCTCGTCCTGTGGTGCGAGCTGGACGCGCCGATCAGCACGCGGATCGCGGTCGTGGCGCAGAGCCACGGGATGCGGTTGGTGCCGGGGGCGAGGTTCGCGGCGCAGGGAGGGCTGGAGCGGTGGCTGCGGCTGCCGTACGCGCTGCCGACGGACGTCCTGCGCGACGCGGCTCGGCGGCTGGGGTCGGTGGCCGCGCTGGTCGCGGGGTCCGCGACGGCGATGGACGGCGACCTGGCCGTTCCGGTGGCCTGAGGAGGGGCCGGGGTCGAGGTCCCCGCCGCGTCAGCGGCGGCGGGGACCGACCGGCGCCTGCCAGCCGGGCTTCCAGCACAGCCCCTCGATGTGCCGGGATGCCGGTGGAGGTTCCCGTGGACCTGCGGTGGGGGACGTTCGGGGCGGAACGTCCCCCACCGCAGGTTCGGGGTGAGGCCCTGGTGTCGCGGGGCAGTGCGGCACCTGGGCCATCCCGACCTGCTGGGGCGCGGTCGGCAGGTCGGGAAGCCTGGGCGGACGTGCTGTCGCTGCGGCGCGAACGCCGGGGACACGCACGACCTGGGTGCGACTAGGGGAGGAATACGGCCACGGGACCGGGACGAGCACCGGTCAACGGGCGTGCTGAGGGCACACTCGTGCCCTGGTCAGTCTGGTGAGGAACTCGGCAGACCCTGGACGCTGCCGGGGGTTCGACCGTCGTCGCGCCGCGCGGCGGTCCACAGGGACGGCCGGTGCAGCGCGGTCTGGGCGGTCGTCACGGCGAGGCCGCCACGGGCGCCGCCGGAGTTGTCGTGGGCGCTGGACGACGCCGTGGGCGCCGTCGGGGCCTGAGCGGGCTGGGGCGTGGGAGTGGGCGCGGCGGGCCGCGGCGTCTCCCACTCCAGGCCGCTCGCCGCCGGGACGTCCTCGACCTCGGCGACGGGGGCTGACACGTGGATCTCGGGGACGTCCCACCGCGGTGCCTCGTCGACGACGGCGGCGGCGACCACCTCGGCCGCCACGGGGGCGACCACCTCGACCGGCACCGGCGGAGGTGTGGCGGCGGCGAGCTTCGCGGCCGCCTTGGCGGTGACCTTCGCCGTGTACAGCTCCTCCGGCATCGAGTTCGAGACCGTGCCCGAGCGCTCGGTGTGGTTGCTGATGACGCCGCCCGAGTAGACCAGCGACACGCCACCGGAGAACTCCTCGTCCTCCTCCGGCTCCGCCGCCTGCTCGTGCTCCGCCCCGTGCTCCTGCTCCGGTCTGGCGACACCCGGCGCGTGCTCCACCGGTACGCGCACGGGGGAGAGGGACTGGAGTTCGACGGGCGCGGTCGTGAGCGTCGCCGTCCACTGCTCGCGGATGCCCGCCACCTCGGCCTGCGTGTCCTCAGCGGACTCGTGGTGCTCGGCGATGACCGCGTGCACGTACTCGGAGATGCTCGACGCGTCCGGCACGTGGTCGACCGGACTGGCGGAGGCGACGGCGCCGCCGAACAGCCAGGCCGCCGCCGTGAGCCCGCCGACGGCGAGGGCCCGCACCAGCAGAGACCCGGTGCTGCGCACCGCATCTGCTCCTGCCACGGAAATCACCACCGTTCCGGGTCACCGCGAACACCGCCGGCTTTCGGGGCTGGCACTGTGCTATGTCTAGCACTGGTGACGCCGTTTTCGAACGTTATCCGGCGGAACCACTCGGAAGGGCTGCGCGGTGCGGCTGTCCGGGTAGTCGCTGAGGCGGGTGAACACTTTCCGTCGCTGTTCACGAGTTCGGGTGATGAGTTCCGCTGTCCGCTGTGGACTGTCCCGGCGTCGGCGATGGTGTCCACCGTGGACTACGAACTTTCGGGAAGTGCGCAGGTCACTTCGCTTGAGGAGCTGGTCGGCGGGTGGCGGTCCGAACGGCCGGACCTCGTCCTGCACGACGCGGGCGGCCCCGCCGAGTGCTTGGTCCGTTCGGGCGAACTCGTGGTCTTCCCGGACGAACTGCCACGCGTGGTGGACCGGATCGGCCGCTGGATCGACCGGGTCGACGAGGCCGCGGGCCTGGGCGTGGTGCGCGTCCGGCTGCGCCCCGCCGAGCGCGGCCAGTGCGTCCGGATCGCGCGGGACCACGGCTGCGCGCCCAACAACGTCCACGTCGGCAGCCCGATCATGATCGGCACCGCCCGGCCGGTGCCGGTCGGGGCGGAGCCGCCGAGGCCGCCGCGCCACGAGCGCTGGGACGTCACCGCCGCCGTCCTGGACACCGGTCTCGACCCGCACCCGTGGTTCGCGGGCAGGCGCTGGTTCTTCGAGTGGGGTCACTCGCCGGAGGTGCTCGACGCCGACGGTCGCGCGGGCCAGGACCGCCAGGCCGGGCACGGCACGTTCGTCGCGGGTGTTCTCCTCCAGCACGCGCCCGGCGTCGTCGTCCGCCACCACCGCGTGCTCTCCTCGCTCGGCCTGACCGACGACGTCACCGTCGCCACCGGCCTCCGGCGGCTCCGCGCGCAGGCCGCTGAGCACGGGGAACGCCTGCACGTCGTCGTGCTCACGGCGGGCTGCCACACGGCCGGTGACGAGTGCCCGCCGCTGCTGCGCAGCGAGATCAGCGCGTTCCCCGACGTCGCCGTCGTGGCTGCGGCGGGCAACGGCGGCACGTCCCGCCCCCACTGGCCCGCCGCGCTGCCGGACGTGCTCGCCGTGGGCGCGGACGCCTCCTTCTCCAACCGAGGGCCGTGGGTCGACGCCGTCGCGCCCGGCGTGGACGTGGTCAGCAGCCACGTGCGGCTGCGGCCGGGGCGCGGGGCGCCCGAGGGCACGGAGACCAGGGAGTACGGGTTCGCGAGGTGGAGCGGCACGTCGTTCGCGGCACCGCGCGTCGCGGCCCGCGTGGCGTGCCTGGTCCGCGACGGTCGGACCCCGCGCGAGGCCGCTGCCGTGGCGGCCGAGGAGTTCAGCCCGGCCCGGAGCAGCTGAACGAGCGGTCGTCGTGGAGCAGTCGGGCCTCGGCCAGCGCGGTGGCCGGGTCGAGGCCCGCGCGGAGTCCGGCGTGGACGGTCGTCATGAACGCGGGGGTGCGGTCGTCCGGGACGGCCAGGGTGCTGGCGATGACGGCTCCGGCGCCGCGGTCGAGGAACGCGGTGGCGAGGCCGGAGTCGCACGAGGACAGGACGACGATCCCCGGTGGACGCCGAAGCCTGGCCAGGTCGTGGATGTGCAAGTCGCCGTCCGCGAGTTGCAGCGAGGAGAACAATCCTCGCGCCCGGCCGTGCGCGGCGACGTGGACGACGTCGACGCCGTCCATCGCCCGCAGCGCGGCGTCCACCGTGGCCGATCGGCCGGTGAGCAGCGTGCCGCCGTGGGCGCGGTGCAGGGTGGACACCTCCTCGGTCGCGTGGGTCAGCTCCGGGCCCGCGATCCACGCACCCGTGCGCGGTGGGGCGCCCGACCTCGCCGGAGCGCCGTCCAGGGAGAACGGGCGGCCCCGGTAGGACGGGAGGGCGGCCCACGGGAGGCCAGCCGGTGAGCCGGTGATGGTGATCGGCCCGTCGCCGGTCGGGGGCAGGAGGGCGTCGAGCGCGGCGGCGGCCAGCTCCGCCGCGGTGTCGCGACCGGACTCCAGCGCCAGGCGGAGGGCGCTGGTGCGGTGGTCGAGCGGCGCCAGCCGGTGGAGGCGGGCGCGGCCTGCGACCACCGTGACGGCGTGCAGGACGCCGTCGTGCTCGGTGAAGGCCAGCCGGGTGGTGCGCGCGGCGGGTCTGGGCGGGGTCGGGCGGGTGGTCAGCGCTCGCCTGCGGATCTCCCGCTCCAGAGCGACCACGCGGTCGTGGTCGGCCCTCGCCCTGGCCAGCCTGAGTTCGGCGGAGTGCTCCGTGGTGGGGGCGACGGGTGCGACCCGGCGCGTCCAGCGGAGCACGGACCTGGCGTCGCCGCCCATCAGGGCGTGGCGCAGGGCGATGTCCCGGAGTTCGGTGCCCGGCCAGGTGGTCGGGTCGACGAGGGCGAGGCCCGCCCGGCACGCCGTGGCGGCCTCCCGGCGGGTGGAGGCTCGACGGGCGGTGTCGAGCAGGCCGAGCGCCCGCAGCCGGGCGGTGCCGCGCCGGACGTCGAGCGGGAGGCCCGCGGCGAGGCGGAGTTCGGCGGCGTCCTCGTGCCTGCCCCGGCGGTCGCACTCGGTGGCCGTGCGCCGGACCGCCGGGCGTTCGCCCGCCGCCAGCCGCGCCCGCAGCGACACCGACCTGGCCACCCAGCCGCCCACCTGGTCGGCCAGCACCCGAGCCTGCCGGAGGTCGCCGTCCGCCAACGCGCACCGGGCCGCGAGCAGGACCGCGTCCGGGAGCCGGGAACCCCGGTCGCACCGGTCCAGCAGGCTGATCGCCGGGGTGAGCACGGATCTCGCCTCGCGCACCAGGCCCGCGGCCAGCAGCGCCTCGGCGCGGTCGATCAGCGCTTCCGGGCGGTGCGCGACCGTGAGCCCGTCGTGCGCCGCCTGCTCGTAGTGGCGCAGCGCGGTGGGCAGGTCGCCTGCCACCATCGCCACGAAACCCCTGTTGTGCAGGCACATCGCGGCCCGGTCCGGTTCGCCGATGGCGAGCAGCGTTCTCCGGGCGGCGGTGAAGTCGGCGTCCGCCTCCGCGAGCCGGAGGGAGTGGGCGCGGGCGATGCCGCGGCCCACCAGGGCGTTGGCGAGCCACCGGGGGTCGTCGTGGCGCTTCAGGTCGCGGATGACCCCGGTGAGGTGCGCGGCGGCCAACCCCGGATCGGCGGTCTGGCAGAGGTGCAGTCCCTGGAGGCAGCGCGCGCGGGCCAGGTCGTTGCCGCGGAGGTGGGGGAACGCCCTGGTGAGGTGGCTCGTGCTGGCCTTCGGCCTGCCCCGGTCCAGTTCGATCCAGGCCAGGGTGAGGTGGAACCGGGCCCGCTCGTGGTCGGTGGTCGCTCGCCGCAGGCCTTCGCGGGCCAGTGCTCGCGCTCGGGGGAGGTGGCCGCGTTCCACCTCCTCCAGGCACTCGGCGTGGAGGGTCACTGGACGAACCAGCCGGTGCTGAGGTCCGGCAGGCCGGGTTGGCTGATCACGAACCGGAGCGGACCGGTGGGGAGCAGGTCGGCCTGGAACCAGCCGACGTCGTCGATGTCGCCCGCGGTTCCGCCGTGCGGCCACGTCACGTGGACCGTGCCTCCCCGCGGTGGGTGGACCAGGCCCAGCGCTCGGACGCCGCGGTCGTCGACGGTGTCCAGGCGGAGGTCCACGGTGGTGCCGTCCCCTTCGTGGCCGAGGTGGAGGGTGCGGGACGGTCCGGCGCCGCGGGTGTTCGGCGGGGTCGCCACGGCGGAGTCGGCGAGCCAGGTGAGCGGCACGAGGTCGGCGGGAGGTCGGAACAGCGCGGCCTCGGCGAGGTGGGGCGGGACCGGGTCCACCTGGTCCAGGACGGCCGCCAGGGCGTCCAGCAGGTCGCGGTCGGTGCTCACACGCCCACCTCCGCGCCGACGCGGCGGCGCAGGACGGCGAGGCAGCGGCTGCGGGTCGAGCCCAGGCTGTTGACGGGCATCCCCAGCGCCTCGGCCACGTCCTGGTAGGTCAGGTCGGGTGCGTAGGCGATCAGGCGGAGGATGTCGCGGCACTGGTCGGTGAGGCCCGAGAACGCGCGCCACAGCTTCACCGCCTGCTCGTCGGCCAGGACGAGCTCCTCGGGGCTGGGGAAGTCCGGTTCCGGCGGGCCCCAGAGGTCCACCGGGAGTTCCCGGCCCCGGACCTTGCGGACGCGCAGCGCCTCGTGCCTGGCGGTGGTGATCAGCCAGCCGGAGAGCTTCGCGGGCGTGCGGATGTGGTGGAGGTTCTCGGCCAGGGCGAGCCACGTGTACTGGCAGACGTCGGCGGCGTCGGCGTCGCGGAGGCCCGCGGACCTGGCGGTGGACCAGAGGAGGGGGAGGTGGCGGCCGACTATCTCCCGCCAGGCGGATTCGTCGTGGAGCTTGGCTCGGGACACCAGTTCGGCGTTCGTCAGGTCGTGCATGGCGGGTTGGAAGACCGATGGTCCAGTTCGGCTCCGATACTCGCTCGATCGTGTGGTGTTTTTGTGGGGCTGGGTGGCTGAGTTGGTGGGTGGGTGGCGGGGGGAGTCTGGGTGTCGCCCTGGTTGCGTGCTTCCGGTCAGGTGGTGGCGGGGTGCTCGCTTCCGCTCGGGTGGTGGCGGGGTGCTCGCCTTCCGGTCGGCTGAAGGGCTTGGTGCTGCTGGTGGTGGTTCGCTAGTTGGTCAGTTTGTGCAGGCGGCGCAGTGCCTCGTCCAGGACCTCGTCCTTCTTGCAGAACGCGAACCTGACCAGGTGTTGCCACTGCTCCGGGTGGTCGGTGAAGACCTGCACCGGCACCCCGGCCACGCCGATGCGTTCCGGTAGGGCGCGGCAGAGTTCGGCGCCGTCGGTGAAGCCGAGCGGGCGGACGTCGGCGGTGATGAAGTAGGTGCCCTCGCTCGGGCGGACCGCGAAGCCCGCTTCCGCCAAGCCCTCGGAGAGGCGGGAGCGCTTGGCCGCCAGGTCGGTGCGGAGGGTTTCCACCCAGGGCATCTCGTGCCGCAGGGCGTGGGCGACGGCTGGTTGGAACGGGGCCCCGCCCACGAAGGTGATGAACTGCTTCGCGGCGCGGACGGCCGCCACCAGTTCCGGGGTCGAGCAGACCCAGCCGATCTTCCAGCCGGTGCAGTTGAACGTCTTGCCCGCGCTGGAGATGGTCACGGTGCGGTCCGCCATGCCCGGCAGGGTGGCCAGCGGGACGTGCTCGTGGGTGTCGAAGACCAGGTGCTCGTAGACCTCGTCGGTGATGGCCAGCAGGTCGTGCTCCACGCAGAGGGCGGCCACCTCCTGGAGTTCCGCCCTGGTGAAGACCGTGCCGGTCGGGTTGTGGGGTGTGTTGACGAGCACAGCCCTGGTCTTCGGGCCGATCGCCTCGCGCAGGCCCGCGACGTCCAGGCCGAAGCGGCCGGTCAGCGGGTCCTCGATCAGGCCGACGGTGCGCCTGGTGGCACCCGCCAGCGCGACCGAGGCGGCGTAGGAGTCGTAGTACGGCTCGAACAGGACCACCTCGTCACCCGGCTCCACCAGTGCCAGGAGGGTGGCCGCGATGGCCTCGGTCGCACCCACCGTGACCAGCACTTCCGTGTCCGGGTCGTAGGTGGTCCCGTACCGGGTGCGGTGCTCGGCGACGGCCTGCCGCAGCGCCGGTGTGCCGGGGCCGGGCGGGTACTGGTTGAGGCCGCCGTCGATCGCCGCCTTGGCCGCTTCGAGCATGCCCACCGGGCCGTCGGTGTCCGGGAAACCCTGGCCCAGGTTCACCGCACCGGTTCGTTGGGCCAGGGCCGTCATCTCCGCGAAGATCGTCGAGGTGAACGGCCGCAATCTGGGGACTAGCGCTGGTACCCGCACAACGTCGAATCTTCACGGACAATGGTGCGGTGGAGCAACTGACGGCAGCCGACCAGGTCAAGCGGCGAGACCTGCGCAGGATGAAACTCGTCGCCACGGGGTTCTTCGTCGCGGCGACGGTGGTGTTCCTCGTCGCGCTGTTCCTGGAGGGCGACGGGGACGCGTGGAGCTACGTGCGCGCCGCCGCCGAGGCGGGCATGGTGGGCGCGCTGGCCGACTGGTTCGCGGTGACGGCGCTGTTCCGGAGGCCGCTGGGGCTCCCGATCCCGCACACGGCGATCATCCCGACCCGCAAGGACACGTTCGGCGACGCGCTCGGCGACTTCGTCGGCACGAACTTCCTGGCCGAGGACGTGGTGCGCGACAAGCTGCGTCGGGTCGACATCAGCAGGCGGGTCGGGACGTGGCTGGTGCAGCCGGTCAACGCCGAGCGGGTCACGTCCGAGCTGGCGAACGTCGTCAAGGGCGCCGTGACCGTGCTGCGCGACGAGGACGTGCAGGCGGTGATCGACCAGGGGATCGTGCGGCGGCTGGTCGACAAGCCGTGGGGGCCGCCGCTGGGCAAGCTGCTCGGGCAGGTGCTGACCGACGGGGCGCACCACAGGTTCGTCGACCTGGTGATCGACCGGACCTACGACTGGGTGCACGACAACCACGACAAGGTCGTGCAGGTCGTGGCCGAGCGGGCGCCGACGTGGTCGCCGAAGTTCGTCGACTCGCTGCTGGGCGACAAGGCGTACACGGAGCTGCTGAACTTCGCCTGGGCCGTGAAGACCGACCTCAACCACCCGATGCGGCTGGCGCTCGACCAGTTCATGATCGAGTTCGCGCACGACCTCCAGCACGACCCGGCGACGATGGAGCGGGCCGAGCTGGTCAAGAACCAGCTCGTCGAGCACCCGGACGTGCAGCACTTCATCGGGTCCGCGTGGGGCGCGGCGAAGAAGATGCTGCTCGACGCAGCCGAGGACCCGTCCAGCGAGCTGCGCAGACGAGTGCGTGAAGGCCTGGAGTCGTTCGGGCGGCGGCTCTCGGACGACGACGCCATGCGCGAGAAGGTCGACGGCTGGCTGGAGGGCGCGGCGGCGTACGTCGTGTCGAACTACCGGGCCGAGATCACCACCCTGATCACCGACACGGTCGAGCGGTGGGACGCCGTGGAGACCTCGCGCAAGATCGAGTTGCAGGTCGGCCGCGATCTCCAGTTCATCCGCATCAACGGCACCGTCGTCGGCGCCCTGGCAGGCCTGGTGATCTACACCGTCGGCCAGCTCGTCACCTAGGAGGCGCTCAGGGCTCTGGTGCGCTCGCGCCAGAGCCTCGCCTTCTCGCGGTTCCCGCACACCTGCATCGAGCACCACGTCCGGGAGCGGTTGCGGGATCGGTCGAAGAACGCGGCTTGGCAGCTCTCCGCCTGGCACACCTTCAACCGTTCCCACGACCCCAGCAGGGCGACCCGCGCCGCCGCCGCGAGCACGGCGCCGAGCGCGTCCGTGGTCGCGATCATCGGCACGCCCTGGCTCAGCTCGATCCGGACGGTGCCGGAGAACGGCTTCGCCGCGGCGCGCTCACCGAGGGCGGACCGGAGCGCCACGCGGGCCGAACGGACCTTCGCGAGGTCGTCCACGTGGCCCAGTCCTCTTTCGGTGACCCACGCCCGCCACGAGGCCGCGTCGTCCAACACGTCGGTGCCGAGTTCGAGGTCTCGGGTGTTGAGGAAGGCGAGCAGCAGTTCGACATCGTGTTCCGCATCGCCGGCTCGATCGTGCGCGAAGCTCGCGTGATCCCAGCCGGCTGCCAGACCAGTCACCTCTCCACTGTAGCCGGCAACCCGGCCGTGAGGGGCCCATCCACCCGACCCAACCTGTCTTCCAGGGGTATGAACCGTGTGTATACCTCGTGTGTATAGTCGCCGGCATGTCACTCGGACACGCCCTGCTCGGTCTGCTCGAACGCGGCCCCGGCCACGGGTACGACCTCAAGAAGGCCTACGACGACCGGTTCGGCCAGGACCGGCCCCTGCACTACGGGCAGGTGTACACGACGCTGTCCCGCCTGCTGCGCAACGGACTCGTCCAGGAAGCGGGCGTCGAGTCCGGCTCGGGGCCGGACCGGAAGCGGTACGCGATCACCGACGCGGGCGTCACCGACGTCGAGAAGTGGCTCGTCACGCCGGAGAAGCCCGAGCCGTACCTCCAGAACACGCTGTACACGAAGGTCGTGCTGGCGCTGCTGTCCGGCCGCGAGGCCGCGGACGTGCTCGACACCCAGCGCGCCGCCCACCTGAACGCCATGCGCGAGCTGACCCGCCGCAAGACCGGGGGAGACCTCGCCGACCAGCTCATCTGCGACTACGCCCTGTTCCACCTCGAAGCCGACCTGCGCTGGCTCGAACTCACCACCGCCCGCCTCGACCAGCTGAGGAAGCGGGTCGCCCGATGACCCTGCTGTCCGCCACCGACCTGCACAAGGCCTTCGGCCCCACCCCCGCGCTCGCGGGCGCGGGCCTCTCCGTCGACCAGGGCGAGATCGTCGCGATCATGGGGCCGTCGGGTTCCGGCAAGTCCACGCTGCTGCACTGCCTCGCGGGCATCCTGACCCCCGACGCGGGCGAGGTCCACTACCGGGGCGTCGACCTCGGCACCATGTCCGACGGCAGGCGCAGCGAGCTGCGCCGCACCGAGTTCGGCTTCGTCTTCCAGTTCGGCAGGCTCGTGCCCGAGCTGTCCTGCGTCGAGAACGTCGCGCTGCCGCTCCGCCTGGCCGGGGTCAAGCGGCGGGACGCCGAGCGCCGCGCGACCGAGTGGCTGGAGGAGCTGGAGGTCGCCGACGTCGCCGCGAAACGGCCCGGCGAGACGTCCGGCGGCCAGGGGCAGCGCGTGGCGGTCGCCCGCGCGCTGGTCACCTCGCCGAAGGTGATCTTCGCCGACGAGCCGACCGGCGCGCTCGACTCGCTCAACGGCGAACGCGTGATGACCCTGTTCCTCGCCGCCGCCCGCGCGACCGCCGCCGCCGTGGTCCTGGTCACCCACGAACCGCGCGTGGCCGCGTACGCCGACCGCGAGGTCGTCGTCCGCGACGGCCGGTCCCGCCTCGTGGAGCACGCCGGGTGAAGGGCTGGGTGAACGACCTCGCGCTCGGCGTCCGCATCGCGTTCGGCGGCGGCCGGTCGTCGTGGCGGCGGCTCGCGCTGACGGGTGTCAGCGTCGGGGTTGGTGTGGCGGTGCTGTTCGTCGGCGCCTCCGCGCCGACCGCGTTCGGGGAGCGGCAGGCCCGGCAGGACGCGTCCAGGGTGCAACCCGGTGAGGAGCGGCCTCCCGGCGTGGATCCGCTCTACCGCGCCTACGCCCCGGAGAACTTCGGCCGCGAGGAGATCATGGGCAGCTACGTCTGGCCCGGCGGCCCGCGCGCCCCGATCCCCCCTGGTCTGCAACGGATACCGGGTGACGGGGAGATCGTGGTCTCGCCCGCGCTCGCCGACCTGCTGGCCTCGCCCAAGGGCGAACTGCTGCGGCCCAGGTTCCCGCAGCGGGTCGTCGGGACCATCTCCCAGGAGGGCCTGATCGGTCCGAACCACCTGCTGTTCATCGCTGGTGACTCGACCATCGAGAAGAACGACCGGACCGCGTTCTACTCGTTCGGGCTCGATCGCGCGCACCCGCGGGCCGGCACCAACCCCTGGTACTGGGCGCTGGGCCTCATCGGCGCGGTCGTGCTGCTGCTGCCGGTGCTGGTCTTCGTCACGATCGGCACCCGGCTCGCCGGTCCGGAACGCGAACGCAGGCTGGCGGCGCTGCGGCTGCTCGGCGCGAGCGCCCGCCAGGTGCGGAGGATCTCCACCGGGGACGCGCTGGCGGGCGCCGTCGTGGGCCTGGTGCTCGGCGCGGGCGCCTTCCTCGGCCTGCGGGGGTTCGTGGAACGCGTCGAGCTGTTCGGGGTCAGCACGTTCGCGAGCGACCTGACCCCGCACCCGCTGCTGGCCCTGCTGGTGGTGGTCGTCGTGCCCGTGCTGTCGGTCGCGACCGCGCTGGTCACCATGCGCGGCAGCGTCGTCGACCCGCTCGGCGTGGTGCGCCAGTCCGCACCCGCGCGGCGGCGGCTGTGGTGGCGGTTCGCGCCGATCCTCGCGGGCGTCGGCCTGCTGGCGGTCCAGGCCGAGACGCTCCTGGAGCACCCCCTCAGGGGGAACCCCGAGCTGACGCTCGCGGCGGTCGCCCTGCTGCTGCTGGGGATTCCCCTGGTGCTGCCGTGGGTCGTCGAGCGGTCGGTCGGGCGGTTCCGGGGCGGGCCACCGTCGTGGCAGCTCGCCGTGCGCAGGCTCCAGATGGACAGCGGCTCGGCCGCCAGGGTCGTGGGCGGGGTCGCCGTCGTGCTCGCGGGCGGCATCGCGCTCCAGACGATGATGATCGGCCAGGAGGCCGGTGTCCGGGATCGGCAGCTGGGCGTGTCGGACGTGGAGCGCAACCTGTTCATGGCCTACGTACCCGAAACCCTGAGCGCTCGCATCGACGCGATCGCCGAGGACGTCCGCGCGACCGAGGGCGTCCGGTCGGTCGTGGCCGTGCGGCAGTTCACCGTCCGGCGGGCGGGGTCGGTCACGCCGTTCGGCGTGTCCGTCGGGTCGTGCGCGTCCCTGCGCTCGATCGCGCGGTTCGACCAGTGCCAGGACGGCGACGGGTTCCGGGTCCGCGGTACCTCCGAGGAGGGGCCGGAGGCGGGTGAGGTCGTCGACGTCCTCGACTTCGCGACCCAGGTGCGGGTGAGCGGCCAGTGGACCGTTCCCGAGCTGCTCGACGTCGAGGCCTCGCAGAACGGCTCGCTGTACCAGGTCCTCCTCACCCCCGGCGCGCTCGGCGGGCTCGACGTGACCGGCACCCGCGGTCGTCTCGAAGTGGTGCTGGACCCGTCCGTGCCGGACGCGCTCGACCGTGCGATCACCGCTTTCGGACCGGTCGGACGGCACTCGCTGACCAGGTCGTTCCTTCCCCCCGACCCGGAGGACAAGGCCTCGGACTACCGGACGCTGCGGCAGGTGTTCCTCGCCGGGACGCTGCTCGTGGTGGTGCTCGCCGGAGCGAGCCTGCTGGTCCTCGCGCTGGAGCAGGTGCGCACGCGGCGGCGGCCGTTGGCGGTGCTCGCGGCCGGAGGGGTGCCGCGAAGCACGCTGCTGTGGTCGCTGCTGTGGCAGAACGCGGTGCCGCTGGGGCTCGCCGTCCTGGTCGCGGTGGCGGTCGGGTCGGGGACGGGCCTGCTGTACCAGCGGGTGTCGCTCCTCCCGCTGGGGCTCGACCTGACCGGGATCGGGGTGCTGACCGCGACGGTCGTGGGCGTGGCGCTGCTCGTGACCCTGTGCACCCTGCCCGCGGTGCGGAGGGCTACCGGCGCGACGGGGTTGCGCGCGGAATGAGCCCGATCCCGCGCGCGACGGGCTTGTCGGCCAGGCGGTCCTGCACCAGTGCGTGGCGGAACTGGTAGCAGGCACCGGCCTGGCGCAGCACGCCGAGCTTGCGGGCGTCGTCGAGGAACACCATCAGCTCCCACGGCAGCCTCATCCGCGCGGCCAGCCAGATCCGCGCCACGGTGAACCACCACCAGCGCAGGTGCAGCACGGACAGCGCGAAACCCAGCAGCAGACCGGACGACAGGCCGAGGCCGATCATGCCGCTCTGGTGCACGCCGAACACCATGGCCGCGGCCGCACCGAAGACCACACCCAGCACGAGGGAACCGGTCCACACGGCCATGCGGTCGCGCGCCATGGTCCACTGCGGGCTCGACGGGTGGGTCAGCTCGGTGGAACTGGCGGTGGCGAACCGCAGCGCGGTCGCCACCGCCAGACCGAGCCCGACCACCAGCCCCGCGGACAGCCCGTACAGGGCGCCGAACACGAGACCGGTCGCCGTGCCGATGGTCCCGCTCGTCACGACCAGGCTGCGCCACACGCCGAGGCGCGGTTTCGCCGTCCTGGCGCGGAACGCCCTGCTGGACGCCGTCAGCGCGGCGACCGCGACCACGGCGCCCGCGATGAGCCCGGTCAACGGGGCGATGCCGGGGGTGCCCGCGTACGCCATCAGCCAGCCGACGCCGAACCCGCCGATCGAGCCGACGGCGAGCGCGCCGAGCAGTGCGAGCCACGCGTTGCCGACCGACCGCCGCAGGTCCCACCAGCCCAGCTCGCGGACGCCCTGGTCGCGCATCTGCCGCGCCAGGAACCCCAGCCAGCGCCGGGCTTGGTCGCGGGGCCACGCCTGGCTCGCGTGCGCCTGGTACGCCGTGTCGACGTTGCCGAACACCCGCTCCACCAGGCTGTCCGCGAGGTGGTCCTCGATCGCCTTCTGGTCGGCGAACCTCGTGCGGTCCAGCAGTTCGGACGGCTCGCCGACCCCCGTGCCGTAGACCGTGCTCGCCAGCCACACCATCAGCGGCACCGACAGCACCTCCGCCAGGTGGCCCTCCGGTTCGGCGCGCAGGTGCAGGAAGATCGGCTCCCAGCCCGCCGCCTTCACGGGGTCGGCGCCCGCGCGCAGGTAGGCGGCGACCTCCTCCAGGTCCAGCGGGTGCAGCTCCACCACGTCCGCGCCGGGCACCGCGCCGACCCGCGACACGGTGTCCACGAACTCGTCGATGCGGCTGGTGATCACCAGCGGCGACTTCACCGGGAACGCCCGGTTGATCCGCTGCACCGCCTCCGCCCGCTGTGCCTGCGGGATCTCGTCCAGCCCGTCCAGGATCGGGAACACCCGGCGCTGCTCGACGAGCAGGTCCGCCGCGTAGCTGCCGTACAGCTCGGTGTTGCGCAGCGCGGGGTGGTCCTCGTAGAGCCTGCGCGTCATCCACGTCCGCACGTCCTCGACGGCGGGGTCCCACGTCGAGAGCGGCAGCAGCACCGGTACCGCTCCGTCGAGGTAGCGGTCCAGCAGGCCGATCGTCAGCAGCATCGCGACGGTGCTCTTGCCGCTGCCGGGTTCGCCGATCACGACGATCCGGTGGTGCGGCTGGCGTTCGAACGCGCCGACCACGCCGTCGCTGTGGCCGGGGGGAGCGGCGGGCCGGTCGCTCACGTCCAGCTCGGTGGCCGTCCAGTGCAGGTCCAGCAGGTCGCCGCGCTCGGTCAACTTGCGCGCCGTGCACTCCTCGGCCCACTGGAGGTGCAGCGCGGTCGCGAGCGCTTTCGCCGCGGCGTCGAGGTTCTGCTCGGTCGCGAGGCCCGCGGCGCGGCGGCGGTGCAGCCAGGGGTCGAGCACGGCGAGGAACACCAGGAACGCGATCGCCAGTCCGCCCAGCCAGACGTGCGGGTCGACACCCGCTCCCGTGACGAGCAGACCGACCAGCGTGAGCAGAGCGGCGAGAGCGCACCCCGTGAGCACAGCGCGTTGGCGAAGTCTGGACACCCCGGCATCATGACTCACCCGTCACACCAGGTGTCGACACGGGCACGCTCGTGTCACCTGTGTCGTTCCTGCGTACGCTCGTGTGGTGATCTGTCCCAAGTGCCAGGACCTCATGCGGACCATCAACCGGGGTGGCGTCCACATCGAGCAGTGCGAGCGCTGCCGCGGCGTCTTCCTCGACGGCGGCGAGCTGGAGCAGATCGTGGCGGCGGAACGCGAGCACTACGCCGACGCCCCGCCGCCCGCGCACATCCCGCTGCCGCTGCCGCACGAGAACCCAGACCCCACAGCGGTTCCACCGCCTCCGCCGCCGCCCGCGCCGCCCACGCACTCCTCGCAGCCCGCGGGGGTTCCGCCGCCGTACCAGCCGCCGCCCGGTACGCCGCCGCCCGGCTACCCCGCTCCGGGGTACGGGTACCAGCAACCGGGCTACTACCCGCCGCCGCGCAGGCGCAGCTTCCTGGAGGAGCTGCTCGACTAGCCCGGTGAGCAGACCGGCCAGTCCAGGTCGCCGAGGTGGAACCGCTGCCCCTCGGGGCCGACGGTGAAGGCGAAGTGGTCCCGGCGCGGTCTGCCCAGGTCGAGCCACTGCCGGTAGCCCCGTTCGGCGAGCTGCCACAGCCTGCGCGGACCGCCCTGCTCGACGCGCGGGGAACCGGTGCGCAGCCGGGCCCACGAGCCGTCGGGGTGCGCGAGGTGGACGCGGTGCCGGTCCCCGTGCCCCACCACGACGTCCGGGAGCACGAGGCCCGCGAAGAACTCGAACGGGCTGCCGGGGTCGACCACCAGTTCCGGGTCCAGCGCCGTGCGCCCGCGCTCGTCCGCGGGGGCGCCGCGGGCGATCTCCAGCACGTCGGCGGCCCAGCCGTGGGCGTGGGCGCGCAGCGGCATGAACCGGCCGTCCTCGGCCAGCACCCGGCCCCGGCCACCGCCGCGGCCGTCCGACACCAACCGCACCAGGCCCGCGCCGATCGACCGGTTGAGCGTCGTCACGACGAGCCCGCCGGGCTTGGTCTGGGTGAGCCACGCGGTCGGGATCCGCGACACCGCGCACGTGCAGAGCACCCGGTCGTACGGCGCCCGTTCGGGGCACCCGAGCTCGCCGTCGCCCACGACGCACGTCGGTTCGCCGCCCACCGCGGCCAGGTGGTCGCGGGCCCTGGCGAGCACGCCGGGGTCGACGTCGACGGTCGTCACGTGCTCGGCGCCCAGCACGTGGCACAGCAGCGCCGCGTTGTAGCCCGTGCCCGCGCCGATCTCCAGCACGTCGTGGCCCGGCTGGACGCGCAGCGCCTCCAGCATGATCGCCATGATCGTCGGCATGCTCGACGAGCACGTGGGCACCCCGTGCACGGCGCCCTCGTCGACCGCCCGCTGCCACGCCCCGTCGTCGCCGTCGAGCTGGGTCACGCACACGCGGTCGCGGTAGACGAGCGGGAGCCAGTCGGGGTCGTCCGCGTCGACCGGACCCCACCGGCCGTCGGTCAGCTGGCGGAAGAACCGGGGCAGGAACGCGTGCCGGTCCACCTCGCGGAACGCCCGTGCCCAGCGCGGATCGCGCACCGCGCCGTCGGCGAGCAGGTCGTCGACCAAGCGGGTGCGGAGTGCGGTCGCGTCGTTCGCGGTCTCGTGCACGTGGGCTCCCACCTCCGACTTTACCGGTGTGTCGGAGGCCACGGGGGTTTTGCTAGCAGCCTGCTTGCAACTGCTAGCACCCGCGCGTAACGTCGTTGTCGAGCCGGACGGAAGGAGACCCCGCCGTGGACAAGTCCATCGACAAGGCGGTGGCCGACCTCGGCCGCGACATCGGCGACTACATCAAGCAGCAGCGCAGCAACGCGAAGATCTCGTTGCGGGAGCTGTCGAAGCTCGCCGGTGTCTCGAACCCGTACCTCAGCCAGATCGAGCGGGGCCTGCGCAAGCCGAGCGCGGAGATCCTCCAGCAGATCGCGAAGGGGCTGCGGATCTCCGCCGAGGCGCTCTACGTCGAGGCCGGGATCCTGCAACAGCGGGAGGGCGGCGCGTTGGCCGACGCGATCGCCGCCGCACCAGAGCTGACCGAGCGGCAGAAGCAGGTGCTGCTCGACGTCTACGAGTCCTTCCGGCGGGAGAACGCCGCCAAGCAGTCGAAGTCCGATGTGGACGGTAACGAACCCGAGGAGTGATCTCCATGCCGAACATCCCCAGCCAGGAAGAGCTGCGCAAGGCGGGCGAGCAGGCCGCCGCCGCCGCGCGCACCCCGCTGCTCGCCGCTCTCGGCGCCGGTGACCTGGCCACGAAGGCCGTCATCGAGGCCCTGAACAAGGCCAAGCACACGCTCGACGAGCGCGCCGAGGCCGCGAAGACCGCGGTCGACGAGCTGCCCGGCGAGGTCGCCGGTCTCCGCGAGAGGCTGGAGCCCGCCGAACTGCGCAAGCTGGTCGACGCCTACACCCAGTCCGCGCTGCACCTCTACAGCTACCTGGCCGAGCAGGGCGAGGCGACGCTGGAGAAGCTGCGCTCGCAGCCCCAGGTCAAGAAGGCCACCGCTCAGGTCGAGGAGGCCGTGGAGGCCGCGCAGAAGCGCGCCGAGTCCGCCGCCGCCGACGCCCGCGAGATCGCGGACGACGTCCTCGGCAAGGTCACCCGCCGCACCCGTTCGGTCGGCGAGAAGACCGCCGTCGCCATCGACGACGTCAGCGAGGCCATCGCCGAGACGGTCGAGGAGGTCGGCGGCGAGGTGGCGCACGAGGTGCGCAGCACCACCCGCAAGGCCGCCAACCGGACCGCCCCGCGCAAGCCCGCGGTCACGGCGACCAAGCCGTCGAGCACCACCCGCACGACCCCGGCCCGCAAGTCGCCGAGCACCACCAAGTAGCACCGGGTCACCACGTGGGCCGCGAGGCCGCGTCGGCAGGTCGGGCCTCGACGACGATCGGGGCCCGAACTGCCGTCCGGGAGCGGCCGAGCCGCCGCGACGACGTCGCGGCCTTGATACGGCACGTACTCTGGGTCCCGTGTTGTTCTCGAGGGTGCCACCGTTCAACCCCCTGTACCTGGATGCCTGGATCCTCTACGGGGTGGGCTGGGCCGCGCTGATCATGGGTGTGTACGCGTTCGCGCACGCCGTGACGCAGCGCGCCGACGCCTTCACGGCCGCCGAGAGGCTGACCAAGCCCGCGTGGCTCGGCATCACCGGCGGTGGCGCGTTCGTGCTCATGGTCTTCCAGCTCAGCAGCCCCGGCGGCATGTTCTGGCTGGCGGGCGTCGTCGCGGTGATGATCTACGTGGTGGACGTCCGGCCGAAGCTGATCGAGATCCAGCGCGGTCCGCGCTGGTGAACCCCCTGCCCAGCGGTCTGCGCTGGCAGGCGTTCGGCAGCGGCGGGCCGACCACGCTGATCGTCCACGGGCTGGGCGCCACCGCCGGTGAAGCCCGCATCCCCGCCTCCGGCCTGCCGGGGACCCGCGTCATCGTGACGCTCCCGTCGCACAGCGGTGCCGCCGACGCGCCCGACGGCTACTGGACGTACCCGCGGATCGCCCGCGACCTGTGGGACGTCGCCCAGGAGGTCGGGGCCACCCGCGCCATCGGCGTCTCGCTCGGCGCGGGCGCGCTCGTGGCGCTGCTCGCCTCCCGGCCCGACGCGTTCGAGCGGGTGGCACTGCTGCTGCCCGCCACCCTCGACCGGCCCCGCCCCCGGCAGACCGTGGAAGACCTGGTCAACGCGGTCGAACTCCCCGAGGGCGTCGACGCGGGCGCCTACCTCCAGGCTCGCGCGGCGGCGTTCCGGCGGCTCAGCGCGGCCGTCGCGGCGATGCCCGGCCAGGTGAGCGTCGCCGAGCCCGGCGTGCTGGCCCGCGTGACCGCCCCGGTGCTGGTCGTGGCCGCGACGGACGATCCGCTGCACCCCGAACCGGTCGCGAAGGCGATGGCCGCCGCGTTCCCCGCGGGTGTGCTGGAGGTGTACCCGTCGCGCACGCCGCTCGTCACCCATCGGCGTGAACTCCGGGCGCTGCTGGTCGACTTCACCCGTGTGTGAGGCCAGGTCGTTCGGGTAACCGAGGGCCATGGCTGAACAGAAGAAGATCGCTTTCCTGGTGGCCGACGAGGGCATCGAGCAGATCGAGCTCACCGACCCGTGGCAGCACGTCGAGAAGGCGGGCGGCGTGCCGCGGCTGTTGGGCCCGAAGCTCGGCACCGTCCAGGGGTACAACCACCTCACGCCCGCCGACACGTTCGACGTGGACGTGGCGTTCGCCGACGCCGTCGACGGCGACTACGACGCGCTGGTGATCCCCGGCGGGGTCGCGAACTCCGACCTGCTGCGCATGCAGCCCGACGCGGTGCGGATCGTGCAGGAGCACGTGGCCGCGGGCAAGCCCGTCGCCGCCATCTGCCACGGTCCGTGGCTGCTGGTGGAGGCGGACGTCGTGCGGGGCAAGATGCTGACCTCGTTCCCCAGCCTCAAGACCGACATCCGCAACGCGGGCGGGAGCTGGGACGACGTCGAGGTCCAGGTGTGCGTGATGAACGGCTGGACCCTCGTCACGAGCCGGAACCCCGGCGACCTGGAGGACTTCAACCGGGAGTCGCTCAAGGCCTTCGGCCTCGGCTGATCACCGGGATCTGCAGCTCCCGGTGACGTCCCCTACAGCCGCGCCCGCGCGTAGGCGGCGATGGCGTCCCGCACGTACTCCGCGAAGCCCTCGGCGTGCGCGTCGAACTGCGACTTGAAGTCCGGCGCGTCCACGTACAGCCGGCCGAGGCCCGTGTAGGACTCCCGGTTGGGCGTCCAGCTCAGGCAGATCCAGCGGTAGTGGCGGTCGGTCAGCTCCAGCGCCTCGGGCGCGTCGACCGCCACCCCCGCGTCGAACAGCGCCGCGTACCGCTCGGCGACGTCCTTCCACTCGGCCGTGAACCGGTCGACCTCCGCCTTGTCCCAGGACCGCATCTTCGCCTTGCTCTCGGCGATGTGCTCCTTGGCGCCCTCGCCGTAGCGCTCGACGAGCTCCTCCTCGTAGCGGGCCTGCTTGTCGGCGTCGAACCCCTCGAACAACTCCTCCATCTTCACGTTCTCACCTCCTTCCATCTCCTCGATCGTCTTCGCCACGGTGGAGGCCAGCAGCCCCAGCCGTTCCTGCTCGGCCCGCAACCACCGCTCGTGGTTGCGCAGCACGTCGACCGCCCGGTGCCTCCCGTCGAGCACCTCCCCGACGGTGTCGAGCCCCAGCCCCAGCTCGCGCAGCAGCAGGATCTGCTGCAACCGGAGCACCTGCTCGCGCTCGTAGAACCGGTAGCCGTTGGTCCCGACCCGCGCGGGCACCAGCAGGCCGATGGCGTCGTAGTGCCGCAGCGTTCGCGACGTCACCCCCGACATCCGTGCGACCTCGGCGGTCGACCAGGCCATGTCCCTGTCCTCCCTCGCCCGACCAACGGTAGGCGTTGACGCTGCGTCAACGTCAAGCGTCGTTTGGCAGGATGGTCGGGGTGTGGACCATCGCAGGCTCCCTGACGCCCGTACCCGCCCTCGACCGCCTCGACCTGGTGGCCGCCCCGGTGGCGGCCGCGCTCCGCGCGCTGGACCCGTCCGACGCCGCCCGGTGCGCCGTGTCGGAGATCGACCCGGCCCTGGCGGACACGGCCGAGTTCTGCGCGTTCTACGGGTCGCCGCTGTCCGCGTCCGCGAACTGCGTCGTCGTCGCCGGGCGGCGCGGGGACGTGACCCGGTACGCGGCCTGCATGGTCCTGGCCACCGCTCGGGCCGACGTGAACGGGGTGGTCCGGCGGCGGTTGGACGCCAGGCGGGCGTCCTTCGCGCCGATGGACGACGCCGTGTCGCTGACCGGCATGGAGTACGGCGGCATCACGCCCGTCGGGGTGCCGCAGGACTGGCCGGTCCTGCTGTCACCCGAGGTCGCCGCCGCCCCGGAACTGGTGATCGGCAGCGGGATCAGGGGCAGCAAGCTGCTGGTGCCCGGCGACGTGCTGGTGAAGCTGCCGGGTGCCGAGGTCGTGGAGGGGCTGTCGCGACCGGTCGGGTGACCGTCAGAGCCGCAGGTCCCGCGGGCCGTACAGGGCGGCGGGGGCTCCGGTGAGCATGGCCCAGTACCGGTCGCCGTAGGACCAGTGCCACCACTCGGTGGGGTAGTTGACCAGACCCGCGGTGCGCAGGGCGCGCACCAGCAGCCGCCGGTTGTCCCTGGCCGTCGGCGGGATGTCGGGCGCGTCGGTGTAGCAGGCGTTCGCGCTCTCCTCCGGTGACGCGTTGACCTCGGTGCCCATCGGCAGCTCCTCGCCGCTCTCGGTGCACAGCGTCAGGTCGACGGCTGCCCCGCTGACGTGCGGCGCGATCTCCGGCGGCGAGATGTACCTGCTGGCCTGGTCCCGGACCTCGGTCTCGCTCCACGACGGGTTGTCCGAGCGCAGCACCCCGGCGTACTCCTCGAAGTACCGCTCCTGGAGCCACAGCGGCCGGTACGCCTCCACGACCAGCAGCCGCACGCCCGCGGGCAGGTGCCCCTGCGCGACGAGCAGCCGCTCCACCACCCCGGCCCTGAGGTGCACGTACGCCCCGGCCGGGTCGGCCTGGCGGTCGTCGAGCGCCAGCTCCCCGATCGTGCGGAGGTCCACGAGGGGCTCCCCGCACTCCCGCGCGGGCAGGTCGGCCACGCGGGGGTTGGACAGCAGCACGAGTTCGGTCACGGTGT
Source organism: Umezawaea sp. (assembly GCF_057122925.1). Classification (NCBI taxonomy): domain Bacteria; kingdom Bacillati; phylum Actinomycetota; class Actinomycetes; order Pseudonocardiales; family Pseudonocardiaceae; genus Umezawaea; species Umezawaea sp. The sequence continues at coordinate 53,453 of NZ_DBNGPQ010000035.1, forward strand.
CACCTGCGGTGCTCGTCGGGAAAACGGTGATTGTGACCGACGAACCCGTGGTCGGCCGCGCGTCGGGCCGGGTTCACCCCTCCTGGTACTCCTGGAGCATGGCGAGGGCCTCCTCGACGTCGTCGGTGACGACGATCCACCGCTCGGCGTCGCGCCCGCGGGCGAGCTGCTGCACCAGCGGGGCGGCGGGCACCTCGTTCAGCCAGAAGTCCTTGCCGAGGAACACCATGGGGGCGGCCGGGCCCACGCTCCCGTAGTAGTTCTGGCAGAAGTCCTGGAACACCTCCTGCACGGTCCCGGCCTTGCCCGGCGTGTACACGATCCCGCCGGTGGCGACGGTCAGCAGGCCCTCCTCGCGCACGGAGTTCGCGAAGTACTTCGCGTGCAGCTCGCACGCCGGGTTGGGCGGCTCGTGGCCGTAGAACCAGGTCGGGATGCCGATCGTGCGGGGCGCGGGGCCGGACGGCAGGTCGGTCGGGAACGCCGCCAGCCACCGCCCGATGCTCTCGTCGTCGCCGCCGAACCCCGGCGCGGCGGAGATCCGGCCGAGCACGTCGGCCACGTCGCCGCCGTCGGCCAGCCGGACGCCGAGCGGCACGGCCTCCATCGCGCCCGGCCCGCCGCCGGTCAGCACGGTGAGGCCCGCCCGGCCCAGCGCGACGCCGAGGTCGACGGCCGCGCGGTACCCGGCGGAGTCGCGGCCCAGCGCGTGGCCGCCCATGACGGCCACCGGCTTCCCGGTCAGCACCTCGTCCAGGGCCTCGGTGATGGCGTGGTCGTGCAGCCGTTCGGCCAGCGCGTGCAGCGGGTCGGGGTGCTTCCCGAGGCGCCTGCTGTGCCGGTAGATCCGCGCGTCCGGGGTGTCGGCGTAGGACGCGGGTGTCGTCGGGTCGAAGCCCGCGAACAGCTCGGCGGGCGTGTAGAGCCTGGTCCGGTACACGTCGTACGGCACGTCCGGGATGGCCGGGAACGTCAGCGCCCCCGCGGCTTCCGCCCGCCGCTGCAACGCCGGGGACAGCAGGCAGCCGAGGAACAGCGCGCCGTCGAGCGGCCCCCGGACGTCCTCACCCGTCAGGTCGAGGCCGGTGAGGACCGCGCCGCGCAGGTCGGTCGCCGCGCGCAGCTGGTCGAGGTCGCTGATCTCGGTTCGCACCGCCGAATCCTACGGCGGCGCGGACCGGGATCACCCCCGGTCAGCGGTAACGGGTCGTGCAGGACCGGGCCGAGCCGGTGAGGAACCCCTCGACCCGTGCGAAACCGGACGGAATGGTCTCGCCCTTCGCGTCGCCCGCGCCGGGGCCGACGTCGCCGTCCTGCTCGCCCGGCCGGGCACGCCCTGCGAGCACCCGGCGAGCAGCGCGGCGGAGACCGCCGCGACCACCAGCGCCCTCACGGTGCGGTGCCTCAGCCCAGGAAGACGGACTTGACGCCCGACGGGAACCCGAGCGCGGCCAGGTTCGGCACGTCGTCGGTCACGACCGCCGACTTGCCCTTGCAGCCGACCTCGGACCAGACCTTCATGGAGCCGCTGACGGTCAGCGAGAGGAAGCCGCCGCGCAGGTCGTTGCAGCCGGGGGTGGCGATGCCGGTGGCGAAGTTGGTGCCGCTGGTGTCGTCGAAGTTCTTGCCGCTGAACAGGGTCGCGGACTGGGCGGGCTTCGCGTCGGGCGCGGCGACCGGCGGGACGGGCTTCTCCGCCGGGCCCGCCTTCGCGCCGTTCGGGGTGGTGCCGAACCACGTGCCGCCGACGCCCTGGCCGAGCGTGTCACCGGGGTTGACGTCCTTGGCGAACCGGTAGAGCGGCCAGCCCTTCAGCGTGACCTGGACGTGGCCGTCTTCGCGCTTCACGAAGCCGACGTCCGCCTGCTCGACGCCCGCGATGAAGACCTTGCCGCCCTTGGCGACCGTCACGGGCGGCCACGTCTTGGCGCACTCGTCGTCGCAGGTCGCCCTGGACGGGTCCGCGGAGTCCTTGTCGAACCGGTACAGCGTGAACCCGGAACCGTTGACCACCACGGGGTCCAGGTCGCCCGCCGCGGAGGCGCGCAGCGAGACCCACTTCTCCTTGACCTCGACCGGGGCCTCCGGCGGGGCCGTGTCACCGGCCTTCTCGTCCGCCTTGTTCGACCGCGCGGTGCCCGAGAGCAGCGTCGCGTCCTCGGCGTCCCCGGTCCGCGACTGGGCGGGGGCCGGTGCGGGGGCCGCGGTGCCGCCGGTGGTGCCACCGCAGGCGGACAGCGCGATCGTCCCGACCGCGAGGAGGGCGGCGAGGGGCCAGACGTGCTTGCGCGGCATGGGGTTCTCCGAGTGGTGTGGCGAGCCGGGATTCGGTGTGCGACTCGTACACGCATCCGGGCGGCGACCGGTTCACCCGAGTTTCGCCGGACGGCGGGGTCTGCGCCTTCAGGCGGCGCGGGGTGCGCTCGCGGGCATCAGAAGATGACGGTCTGGTTGCCGTGCACCAGCACCCTGTCCTCCAGGTGCCAGCGCAAACCCCGCGCCAGCACGGCCTTCTCCACGTCCCGTCCTTTTCGGACCATGTCGCCGATGGCGTCGCCGTGGTCGACCCTGATCACGTCCTGCTCGATGATCGGCCCCGCGTCCAGGTCGGCCGTCACGTAGTGGCAGGTCGCCCCGACCAGCTTCACGCCGCGGCGGTGCGCCTGGTGGTACGGGCGGGCACCGACGAACGACGGCAGGAAGCTGTGGTGGATGTTGATCGCCTTGCCGATCCAGTCGGCGCACAGCTCGGGCGGCAGGATCTGCATGAACCTCGCCAGCACGACGGCGTGCGGCCTGTTCGCGTCCACCAGCTGCCGCAGCTGGGCGAACGCGGCCTGCTTGCCCTGGGGGTCGTTGGCCGGGAACGGCACGTGGTGGAACGGGATGCCGTGCGCCCTGGTGATGCCCGCGAGGTCGGCGTGGTTGCCGATGACCGCGGCCACGTCGGCGTCCAGCTCGCCCGCCGCGACCCGGCCGAGCAGGTCGTAGAGGCAGTGGCCCTCCTTCGACACCAGGATGACGACGCGCTTGCGCTCGCCGGTGTCGGTGATCCGCCAGCTCGTGGTCCCGCCCAGCTCCCGCGCGATCTCGGTGAACCGGGCGCGCAGCTCCGTCGCGCCGAACGGCAGCGAGTCCGCCCGCACCTCCTGGCGCGTGAAGAACCAGCCCGTGTCCGGGTCGGTGTGGTAGGCCGCCTCCACGATCCAGCCGCCGTGGTCGGCGAGGAACGAGGAGATCCGGGCGACGATGCCCGTCCGGTCGGGGCACCCGAAGGTGATGACGTAGCGGCGCTCAGGCTGGGGCACGGGGTAGGAGTATCCAGGATCACACCCTGGGCAGTGCGTCCAGGAGTGCGGTGTCGCCCGTCACGACCGCGCCGCTCGGCCTGCCCCACACCGCGCGGAACAGCGAGTCGGCCGTTCCCGCGACGGTCGCGTCGGCGTCCGTGCCGGAGCCGGTGACCGGGCCGACGGCGGGTGCCTCGCCCGGCGTGAGCCGCACCTCCCAGGCCCGGCCCGCGTCGGCGGCGTGCAGCACGAGGACGCCCGCGCGCTCCACCGGCCTGCGGCGGGCGGCGATGACCGTCATCCGGGTCAGGAACTCGTCGACCCCGTCGGCGGCGAACTCCGGCGTGAACAGCAGCGGCGGCACGTCGGCACCCGACCGCGCGTGTTCCGCGTCCAGCCGGTGGATCGCCGTCTCGTGCGCCTGCCTGCGGGCCCAGGAGCCCGCCGTCCCGGCGCCGACGAGCGTCCACCGCGGCGTGGCCGGGTCGGTGGCGCGCAGCTCGTCGGCCAGCTCCACGACCCGCTCGTCCCACCAGGTCAGCAGGCCGTCCCACTCGTCCGGCGCGCCGGGCCACTCGGGCCGCTGGTCGACGGACTCGGACCGCAGCGCGGCCAACGCCCACGCGTTCACGCCCGCGATGTGCCGGACGAGGTCGTGGACGGTCCACAGGGGACAGGTGTCGACCGGGGCCGACGGCCCGGCCTCCACGGCCGCCGCGCGCAGGGCACGGGCTTGGGCGGTGTAGTGGTCGACGAACTCGCGGTGCTCCACCCCGATCACCTTAGGGGGCTGACCGCGTCCCACGGCAGCGTGATCTCCCCGAGCCGCCAGCGCTTCCGGGTGTCGAGCACCGGCCAGCCGCGCGCGGCCAGCAGCCGCACGGCCTCGACCCAGCGGGCGCGGGGGCCGAACGGGGCGAACGGGGCCGCGGTCGCCCAGCACGCGTCCAGCTCGGCCAGCAGCCGGTGCACCCGCTCGCCGTCGACGTTGCGGTGGATCAGCGACTTGGGCAGCCGCTCGGCGAGGTCGCCGGGGGTCTCCAGGTCGGCGGGCAGGCAGGCGAGCGTGAACGTCAGCGGCCCGTCGGCGTTCAGCGCGACCCACGAGCAGCGCCTGCCGATCTCGTCGCACGTGCCCTCGACCAGCAGCCCGCCCGGCGCGAGGCGGCCGAGCATCGTCGTCCACGCCTCGTTCGCCTGCTCCTCGGTGTACTGGCGCAGCACGTTGAACGCGCGCAGCAGCACCGGTCGCCGTCCGGCCAGCTCGAACCCGCCGCGCCGGAACTCCAGCCGCGGCGGGTCGGCCGCGGCCTCCCCGGCGGCGACGCGGTCGGCGTCCAGTTCGAGGCCGAGCACCCGCACGTCGGCGCGCACGGCCCGCAGCCGCGCTGCCATCTCGACCGTGGTCACGGGGGTGGCGCCGTAGCCGAGGTCGACCACGAGCGGGTCGGGCGCGGCGGTCAGGGCGTCGACGACCAGCGGCGTGCCGACCATCCAGCGGTCGACCCGCCGCAGCCGGTTCGGGTTGGTGGTGCCCCTGGTGGGGAGGCCGAGCGTGCGCGCCCGGCCTGCGGCTAGCCGCGGTTTGCGAGCCATTCGGTGGTGAACTCGTTTTCCTTGTCGAGCAGCGCGGCGACCTGTTCGGCGATCATCGCCTCCAGCTTCCCGCCCATGAGCGGGATGCTGACCTTGACCTGGCCGGTGAGCGTCGTCCTGCTGCCGCCCGCGTCCTCCGCGAGCACGATCGTGCCGTCCAGCCTGCCGGGCACGCCGTTCAGCGTCACCTCGACCGTGCCGGTCGTGCCCGCCTCGGTCCACACCTCGGCCCGGTGGATCACCAGGTCGCCGCCGAGCAGGCTCTTGGCCACCGACGGCAGGTGTTCGGCGGGCACGCCCTGCTTGAGCTGGTACGACGTCTTCCCGCCCGCGGAGCTGAACGACACGAGCCGCGCGTCGGTGCCGCCGAGGACGGCGAGCCGGTCGCGCAGGTGCGTTTCGTCGACCAGCGCCCGGAAGACGTCCTGCACGGGCCACGTGGACGTGGTGTGGTGCTCGATGCGGCGTGCCATGGCGCGGAGGTTACCGTTGACGGTTGTGACCACCCCGCTGTCCAGTGCCCAGGCGCGCACCGCTGTGCCGCTCGCCGAGCGCACCACGTTGCGGCTCGGTGGCCCGGCCACGACGTTCTCGCAGGCCACCACCGCCGCCGACCTCGTGGAAGCCGTGCGCGCGGCCGACGCCGCCGGTGAGCCGCTGCTGCTGCTCGGCGGCGGCTCGAACCTCGTCGTCGCCGACGCGGGCTTCGCGGGCACCGCGGTGCAGGTGGCCACGACCGGCCGCCGCGCCGACCCGCTGGGCGACGGTCTGGTGCAGTTCACCGTCGAGGCGGGCGAGAACTGGGACGACGTCGTCGCCGACGCCGTCGCGCAGGGTCTCGGCGGGCTGGAGTGCCTGTCCGGAATTCCCGGTCAGGCGGGTGCCACCCCGGTGCAGAACGTCGGGGCGTACGGCGTCGAGATCGCCCAGGTGCTGACCTCGGTCGACCTGATGGACCGCAAGCGCGACGGGAGCGTCCACCACCGCTCCGCCGACTCGCTGGGCCTCGCGTACCGCACGAGCGTGCTGAAGGGCACGGACCGCGCGGTCGTGCTGCGCGCCCGGTTCGCGCTCACCGCGGGCGGTCTGTCGGCGCCGATCCGGTACGCCGAGCTGGCGCGGGTCCTCGGGGTCGCGCAGGGTGACCGGGTGCCGGTCGACGCGGCCCGCCAGGCCGTCCTGGAGCTGCGGCGCGGCAAGGGCATGGTGCTCGACCCCGCCGACCACGACACGTGGAGCGCGGGCTCGTTCTTCACGAACCCGCTGGTCGACGACTCGACGCTGGCCGGTGCCCTGATCAGGATCGCCGAGCGGATGGGTCCGCACGTCGACGTGCCGGTCTACCCGGCCGGGGCGGGCTACTCGAAGCTGTCGGCCGCGTGGCTGATCGAGCGGGCCGGGTTCGGCAAGGGCTACGCGGGCCCCGGCGGCCGGGTCGGCCTGTCCACCAAGCACACGCTCGCGCTGACCAACCGCGGGAACGCCACCACCGAGGACCTGCTGGAACTCGCCAGGGAGGTGCGCGACGGCGTCCGGGTGGCCTTCGGCGTCGAACTGCACCCGGAGCCGGTGCTGGTGGGCTGCGAGTTCTAGCGCTCTCCTGCCGACGGCCGAACGGGTGACCTTGCGTGACCAGATCCTCACCACGCGTGTTTCATTGAGGTGAGCACTTCACGGAGGTCGACATGGCCTACCTGGGCGAGCACGTGCGTGCGGCGATCCGGCCGATCAAAAGACGCGTCGAGGACGAACTGCTGGCCCGACCGGGTGTGGTCGGCGTCGACATCGGCGAGAAGACCACCGGCGGCAAGCCGACCGGGCGCGCGGCGATCGTGGTCTACGTCGGGCTGAAGCACCACAGCCAGCGCTACGCCATCCCGGTCCAGTACAGCGGCGTGCCCACCGACGTGGTCGAGGACTCGTTCGTGCCGCACCGCGCGCTGGCGTCGTCGGACGGCGTCCACGGCGCCGAGCGCCACCAGTGCCTGGTGGGCGGCATCGGCGTCGGCCCGTGCCGGTCGATCCGGTTCGTGCCGCCGGACGTCGCCGTGCCCGGTGACTACTCGGTCGTCGGCACCCTCGGCGCGCTCGTGACGCCCCGCGCGACGACGCCCAGGGTGATGGCCCTGACCTCGTTCCACGTCGCGTGCGTGGACGACGCGTGGGCCGTCGGCGACCTGATGGCGCACCCGAGCGTGGTCGACGGCGGCCACCCGTGGGACGACCGCATCGGCACGCTGGCCCGCGCCGCCCTGTCCGGTTCGGTCGACGGCGCCACCCTGCTGCTCAGCAGCCACCTCGACTGCCGGGCCGAGGTCGTCGGCCTGGGGCCGGTGCGCGGCCGGGCCGCGGCCGTCGTCGGCACGGCCGTCCGCAAGCGCGGGCGCACGACCGGCCTCACCGGCGCAGTGGTGGCGTCCACGGACGCCTCCGTGTCGCTCGACTTCGGCAACGACCTCGGCGTCCGCACCCTCCGCGACCAGGTGCGCGTGCAGGCCGCGCCCGGTCACCGCTTCGCCGACCACGGCGACTCCGGCGCGGTCCTGCTCGACGACACCAACCACGTCGTCGGCCTCTACTGCGCGGGCAACCCGAGCGGCTCGATCGGCTTCGCCAACCCGATCGACCACGTGCTGGACCAGTTGGACGTCGACCTGCTGTTCTAGTTCGGACGTGGACCTGCCCTGGTCGCGAGACCGGCCTGCCGACTAGGGGGCGGCCGAGCCGGAGCCCGCGGAGCAGCGACCATCAGGCGCGGTGCACCCGCGTCGCGCTCGCCTGGTCCCTCGGGCGCAGGACGATCTGGTCCAGGTTCACGTGCGACGGGCGGGTCACGGCGAAGGCGATCGTGTCGGCCACGTCGTCCGCGGTGAGCGGGGTCATGCCCTGGTAGACGCCCGCCGCGCGCTCGGTGTCGCCCTTGAAGCGGAGCACGGAGAAGTCGGTCTCGACCATGCCCGGCAGGATCTCGGTGAACCGGACCGGCCTGCCCAGCAGCTCGCCGCGGAGGCTCCGGTGCAGGGCCGCCTGGGCGTGCTTGGCCGAGGTGTAGCCGGAGCCGTTGTCGTAGACCTCGAACGCGGCGATCGAGGTGACGGTCACCACGTGGCCGTCGCCGGAGGCGATCAGCTTGGGCAGCAGGCCCTTGGTCATCCGGAGGGTGCCGAGGACGTTCGTCTCCCACATCCAGCGGTAGTCGTCCTCGGGGTAGTCGATCACGCCGGCCATGCCGCGAGCGCCGCCCGCGTTGTTGACCAGCACGTTCGCTTCGGGCACGCGGTCGAGGAAGGCGGCGACGGAGTCGGCGTCCGTCACGTCAAGCTCGACGGCCGTGCCGCCCAGCTCATCCGCGATACCCTGGAGGAGATCGAGTCGGCGGGCTCCGAGCACCACGTGGAACCCCTGTGCCGCGAGCTTGCGGGCGGTCGCTTCCCCGATGCCGGCGCTCGCTCCGGTCACCACGGCGGTTCGACGGTCGTTTGTCACGGTGCGATCGTGCCGTGCTGGTCCGACCGGCGCAGCGCCTATGACGAGCATCACTCCCGATCGTTGGGCACGTGGACGCCGTCGGGACGTCCTTGACTAGTGGGGGAACACGAACAGCGAGGGCTCTGGAGGTCGATCGTGCGGACGAAGCTTCGAGCCGTGACCGCGTTGCTGCTGGGCGCGGCCCTGCTGGCGGGCTGCTCCAGCACGGAGGCGGGCAAGCCGAGCCGGGAAGGCGCCGGGTCGCCCGAGTCGCCCTCGATCGCGAAGTTCACCGCGGTGCCCGCCGTCGACGCGAAGGACGTCCCGGTGAACGTCCCGGTGAACGTCACCGTGTCCGACGGGACGATCGACGAGGTCGCCGTGTCCAACCCCGAGGGCGCCCCCGTCGCGGGGAAGCTCGCGGACGACAAGAAGTCGTGGGCCACGACCGAGCCGCTCGGGTACGGGAAGGCCTACACCTACAGCGGCAGGGCGACCGGCACCGACGGCAAGAAGGTCGAGCTGGAGGGGGCGTTCACCACCGTCGCCCCCGCCGCCCAGGTCCGCGGGACGCTCTTCCCCGTCGACGACCAGCAGGTCGGTGTCGCCGTTCCGATCATGGTGAAGTTCGACGCGCCGATCACCGACCGGGCGGCCGTGCAGAAGGCCCTGACGGTCACGAACGACAAGGGCGTCAAGGGCGCCTGGGCCTGGTTGGGCGATCAAGAGGTGCACTACCGGCCCGAGGCCTACTGGCCCGCGAACACCAAGGTGCACGTGGAGGCGAAGCTCTACGGTGTCGCCTACGGCGGCGGTGCCTACGGTGCGGCGGACGTGACCAGTGACTTCTCCATCGGCCGGAACCAGGTCGTGAAGATCGACACGCCCACGCACCAGCTGGTGGTGCAGCGGGACGGGCAGACCGTGGCGACCTACCCGGCCAGTTTCGGCCGGGACGCCGATCCTGAGCTGACCACGCCCAACGGGACGTTCGTGGTGATGCAGAAGGACGAGCAGTGGAGCTTCGACAACCCGCAGTACGGGTACACGAACGTGCTGAAGAAGTGGGCCGTGCGGTTCTCGAACCACGGTGAGTTCATCCACGAGAACAACGACAACGCCGCGAACATCGGGAGCAACAACACCTCCCACGGTTGCGCCAACCTGCTGGAGGCCGATGCGAAGGCCTACTACGACACGGCGATGATCGGGGACCCCGTGGAGGTGGTCGGGTCGATCACCACCCTGCCCGCCAAGTACGACTGGTACGACTGGCAGATCCCCTGGGCCCAGTGGCAGACGATGTCGGCCATCTAGTGGGCGGCCCACCCCGGTCGGGGTGGCCGGGGGGAAGTGCTGCTCGGATCGGGCCGGGGGCCGGTGCGCCCGGTTGCGGTGCGGGCGGGTTCGGGCCGGGGGCCGGTGTGGCGCGGTCGTGGTGGGGCGTGGTTTTCCCCCCCCCCCGTTACCGTTTTCGTAGCTCCTGAGAAGGAGTCGTGGTCGCCAGGTCCGGCATGACTGACGCCCCCAGTCGAACCCATGATCCGGGGGGTGGTGTCACCGGACCTGGTGGCATCGTCGGACCGCTGAATAGGGACACGGCCACCCCTGGGGTAGGTCTCGTCGTAACGTGGGTGCCGGCCGTCGATGCCCCACCGCGATCACCCGCGACGAACGAACGGTATAACGGATGACCAGCGATTACGGGGTTTTCCTCGGCCTGGACGTCGGCAAGGATGCCCACCACGCCGTCGCCCTGAACCCGACCGGCAAGCGACTGCACGACGGACCACTGCCCAACACCGAATCCAAGCTGCGGGCGCTGCTGGACAAGCTCGCCGCGCACGGGCCGCTGCTGGTCGTGGTCGATCAACCGGCCACGATCGGGGCGTTGCCGGTCGCGGTGGCCCGCGCAGCCGACCACCGGGTCGCCTACCTGCCAGGCCTGGCCATGCGCCGTATCGCCGACCTCTACCCCGGACGAGCCAAAACCGATGCCCGCGACGCGTTTGTCATCGCCGACGCGGCCCGATCGTTGCCGCACACCCTGCGGCCGGTCGACGTCGGTGACGACGCCCTGGCCGAACTGGACGTGCTGGTCGGGTTCGACGACGACCTGGCCGGTGAGGCCACCCGACTGTCCAACCGGATCCGTGGCCTGCTCACCGGTATCCACCCCGCCCTGGAACGCGCGATCGGCCCTCGGGTCAGCCACCCGGCGGTGCTGGAGATCCTGTCCCGCTGCGGTGGCCCGGCCGGCATCGCCAAGGCCGGCCGACGCAAGCTGGTCTCGATCGCGACCGCGCACGCACCTCGCATGGGTGACAGGCTCGTCGATTCGATCATGACGGCGCTGGACGAACAGACCGTGACCGTTCCCGGCACGACTGCGGCCGACACTGTTCTGCCTCGGCTCGCGGACAGCTTGAAAACCGTGCTCCAACAGAGAAAGCAGATCGCCGGCGAGGTCGAGGGGATCCTTGATGCGCACCCTCTTGCCGGGGTCCTGATCTCGATGCCCGGCATCGGGGTCAGGACCGCCGCCCGCATCCTGCTGGAGATCGGCGACGCCTCCGGATTCGCTTCCTCCGGGCACCTGGCCGCCTATGCCGGGATCGCCCCGGTCACCCGCAGCTCCGGCACCAGCGTCAAGGGCGAGCATCCGGCTCGGACCGGTAATCGCAAGCTGAAACGGGCGTTCTTCCTGGCCGCGTTCGCCGCCCTGCACGACCCGACCAGCCGCGCCTACTACGACCGGAAGAGAGCCGAGGGCAAGAAGCACAACGCCGCCCTGATCTGCCTGGCCCGACGCCGCTGCGATGTGCTCTACGCGATGCTGCGCAACCGCACCCACTACCGGCATCCCGAACCTGTTCCCGCCCCCGCCGCGGCTTGACAACCACATAGGGACACCCCCCCTCGTCCACTTGGTGGGACGGGGTAGTGGTTCTTCCGCGGGGCGGTGGGAAGTGTTCGACCGGATCCGGTGTTGGTCCAGTCGTGCAGAGAACTCTCCTCGCCCCCGGTGGTGTTCGGCTGGCCGTCCACGAAGCGGGTCCGGTCGACGGTCCGGCTGTGGTGCTGGTGCACGGGTGGGCCCAGTCCGGCGCTGCCTGGGCCGGGCTCGACGGCTTTCGGACCTTCGCCGTCGACCTGCGTGGGCACGGCGGGTCCGACGCGCCCGTCGACGGGTACCGCGAGTCGGCCGTGTGGGCTGAGGACCTGGCCGCCGTGTTGGCGCACGTCGGGCGGCCCGCGACGGTGGTCGGGTGGTCGTACGGGGGGTTGGTGGTCGTCGACTACCTGCGGGCCCACGGCACCGCCGGTGTTGTCGGGCTGGTCTTCGTGGGGGCGATCACCGAGATCGGGCGTGGGCGGGCCGGTGGTGCCGTCGGGGCGGTGATGCGGGACGCGTTGCCCGCCGCGCTGACCGATGACGAGGCGTTGGCCCGGTTCTGCGCGCGGATGGCGCCGCGCTTGCCGTCCGAGGTCGTCGGTGAGCTCACGGCGGCGGCCCTGGGGGTTTCCCCGAGGGTGCGGGGCGAGTTGTTCGCCAGGGACGTGGAGAGCGGTGCCGTGCTGGCCGCGGTGGACGTGCCCGCCGTGGTGGTGCACGGCCTCGACGACGAGGTGGTCTCGCCCTCGGCCGCCCGGTACACCGCCGCGACGATCCCCGGAGCCGAGTTGGTGCTGCTGCCCGACACCGGTCACCTGCCGTTCCTGGAGCGGCCCTTCGAGTTCGCCGCCGCTGTGGGGAAGGTGGCTCGGTGAAGCGGGTCGCGGTGCTCTCCGTGCACACGTCGCCGCTGGAGCAGCCCGGCACCGGGGACGCGGGCGGGATGAACGTCTACATCGTGCAGACCGCCACCCGGATGGCCGCGCAGGGCGTCGAGGTGGAGATCTTCACCAGGGCGACGTCGTCCGGGTTGGCGCCGGTCGTGCAGATGGCGCCGGGCATCAAGGTGCGGCACGTCGTCGCCGGGCCGTTCGAAGGGCTCGGCAAGGAGGAGCTGCCCGGTCAGCTCTGCGCGTTCACGGCGGGCGTGCTGCGGGCCGAGGCCCGGCACGAGCCCGGCTACTACGACGCCATCCACTCGCACTACTGGCTGTCCGGCCAGGTCGGCTGGCTCGCCCGCGAACGGTGGGGCGTGCCGCTGGTGCACACCGCGCACACGCTGGCCAAGGTGAAGAACGCCGCGCTGGCCGACGGCGACGCACCCGAGCCGCGGATGCGGGTGATCGGCGAGGAGCAGGTGGTCGAGGAGGCCGACCGGCTCGTCGCGAACACCGACGTCGAGGCCGCCGAGCTGGTGAAGCTGTACGACGCGGCACCCGAGAAGGTGCTGACGATCCCGCCCGGTGTCGATCTGGAGCGGTTCACGCCCGGCGACCGGGGGGCCGCCCGCGCCGCACTGGGGCTGCGGCCGGACCAGGTGGTGCTGGCGTTCGTCGGGCGCATCCAGCCGTTGAAGGCCCCGGACGTGCTGCTGCGCGCGGCGGCCGAGCTGCTCGTGCGCGATCCGGCGCTGCGGTCCCGGCTGGTGGTGCTCGTGGTCGGCGGTCCGTCCGGGAGCGGGCTGGAGCAGCCGAGGGCTCTCCAGTCGCTCGCCGGGGAACTGGGGATCGACGACGTGGTGCGGTTCCTCCCGCCGCTCGCGGGGGACGGGCTGGCCGAGCTGTACCGGGCGGCGGACGTGGTCGCGGTGCCGAGCTACAACGAGTCGTTCGGGCTGGTCGCGCTGGAGGCGCAGGCGTGCGGGACGCCCGTCGTCGCGGCGGCCGTCGGCGGTCTGCCGGTGGCCGTGCGGCACGGCGTGTCCGGGTGCCTGGTCAACGGCCACGACCCCGCGGAGTGGGCTCGGGTGCTCGGTCACGTGGCCCTCGACCCCGGCCGTCGCGCGGAGCTGGCGGGCAACGCGGTCGGCCACGCGCGACGATTCTCCTGGGAACGCACGACCGACACGCTGTTGGCCGCGTACTCCGATGCGCGCAACGCGTTCCAGCGGGAGGTCCACCGGTGATCGACGAGGTCATCCAGTCCACCTTGGACGAACGGGAACTCGCCTACGAGCACGAGGAGCCCGGCAAGTTCTTCGTGACCCTGCCGGGCACCAAGAAGCTCCAGACCAACTGCTGGCTCGTCGTCGGCCGCCACGCCGTGCTGGTGGAGGCGTTCGTCTGCCGCAAGCCCGACGAGGCGCACGAGGCCGTGTACCGGTTCCTGCTGCGCCGCAACGCCAAGCTCTACGGCGTGCACTACACCGTCGACACCGGGGGCGACATCTACCTGGTCGGCCGGATGGGCCTGCACGCCGTGACGCCGGACGAGCTGGACCGCGTGCTCGGCCAGGTCGTGGAGGCCGCGGACGGCGACTTCAACACGCTGCTGGAGATCGGGTTCGCGGGCGCGATCCAGCGCGAGTGGGACTGGCGCGTCTCGCGCGGCGAGTCGCTGGCGAACCTCCAGGCCTTCCGGCACCTGGTGAACGAGGCCTGATCGTGATCCGGCGGGCGCAACTGCCCGCCGGGCTCCCTCCGTCTACTCCCTGACCACGGGGCTACGGGAGGGGACGCACGATGAGCAGACGGGTACTGGCAGTGGCGGCACTGGCCTTGGTGGCGCTGGCGGGGTGCTCCGCGGGGAGTTCCGACTCGGGCGGGTCCGCCGAGATGGCGGCGGCTCCCGCGCAGGGCCAGGCGCCCGCGAAGGACAGCGCGGGCACCGCGAACGCCGAGGCGAAGCAGCCGGACTCCACCGCGCCGAACCGGCAGCTGGTGCGGACCGCGCAGGTCGAACTCCGCGGCGACGACGTGAGCGGGGCACTGGTCAAGGTCAAGGACCTCGTCGCGCGCGAGGGCGGGTTCGTCGGTCAGGAGAACTCCACGACGAGTTCGGGCTCGGTGACCCTGCGCGTGCCGGTGGACCGGATGGACGCCGTGCTCAAGGGCCTCGGTGAGGTCGAGGGCACGACCGTCGCGCGGCGCGAGACGAAGTCCGAGGACGTGACCGACCAGGTCGTGGACGTCGAGGCCAGGCTCGCGACCCAGCGGGCCAGCGTGGACCGCGTCCGGGTGCTGCTGGAGCGGGCCGCGACGACCGCCGAGATCGTCGACATCGAGGGGGAGCTGACCAAGAGGCAGTCCGACCTGGAGTCGCTCCAACGGCGGTACGACTCGCTCAAGGGCCAGGTGGCCCAGTCGACGATCACCGTGTCGATCCGCCAGGGGGCCGCGCCCGCCGTCGCCGAGGAGAAGCTGGGCTTCCTCGGCGCGTTGGAATCGGGCTGGCACGCGCTGCTGGAGGCACTGCGGGTGCTGCTCGTGGTGATCGGTGCCGCGCTGCCGTTCGCGATCGTCGTGGTGCCCGTCGGAGTGCTCTGGGTGCTCCGCCGACGGCGCCGCACGGTGAAGATCACACCAGCGACGTCATCCAATTGAGTCACGTTTTCTGAGGGAAAAGCTACTCAGAGCAATGCGCGGGGGAAGCGCGGGGCGGTCCGGGAGAGAGGGGGAGTCACAACTCGGACCACCCCGCGTTGATTCCCCGCTGAAGCGGACATCGGGCGGGGGGAGCCCGGAAGTCCAGCGGGCCGCGGTTCGACGGGGGGATTGCGAACCGCGAGGTTCCCCGCGCGGCTCGTGGAGTGCGTGGGAGCCGAGCCGCGCAGGCACTGCCAACTTCGCAGATCGGGCGGGCGCACCACAAGGTCAACGACTACTCCATTCGAGTGTTATTGATCTGAGAACGTAACGTCTCGGTACACCTTGACCTCGGCTGTGGTGTGACTCACGATGACGCGATCAGCGCCGACCGCCGATCGAATGAGGCAAGCCGCATGGTCTTCCGCAGTCCGTTCCCCGACGTCGTGGTACCGGACGTCTCCTTGCACGAGTTGCTGTTCGCGAACGTCGCGGAGCACTCCGAACGGGTGGCGCTCATCGATGGCACGTCCGGCGCCGAGATGACCTACGCGCAGCTCGTCGGCGCGATCGACAGGGTCGCCGCCGCGCTCGCCGAGAGGGGGATCGGCAAGGGCGACGTGGTGGGCATCCTCAGCCCGAACACGCCGTACTACGCGGTCGTCTTCCACGGCATCCTGCGCGCGGGCGCCACCGCGACGACGATCAACGCGCTCTACACCCCCAGCGAGGTCGCCAGCCAGCTGGCCGACGCGGGCGCCAAGATGCTCTTCACGGTCTCCGTGCTGCTGCCCAACGCGTGGCCCGCGGCCCAGCAGGTCGGCCTCACCGCCGACCAGGTGGTCGTGCTCGACGGCGCCGAGGGCCACCCGGCCCTGCCGCACCTGCTGGCGAGCACCGGTCCCGTGCCGGAGGTCGTGATCGACCCGGCCGAGGACCTCGCCGTCCTGCCGTACTCCTCGGGCACCACCGGCAAGGCCAAGGGCGTGATGCTCACGCACCGCAACCTGGTCGCCAACATCGTGCAGAGCGACCCGATCATCAGGATCGGCGGCCACACCCGCATCCTCGCCGTGCTGCCGTTCTTCCACATCTACGGCATGCAGGTCCTGATGAACAACGGCCTCTTCGTCGGCGCCACCGTCGTCACCATGCCCAGGTTCGACCTGCCCGAGTTCCTGCGCATCATCGCCGAGCACCGCACCGACCGCGTCTACATCGCCCCACCGGTCGCCGTGGCCCTCGCCAAGCACCCCCTGGTGGACCAGTTCGACCTGTCCGCCCTCGACACCATCTTCTCCGGCGCAGCCCCCCTCGACGTCGACCTCGCCGCCGCGGTCCGCAAGCGCCTGGGCTGCAAGGTCCTCCAGGGCTACGGGATGACCGAGATGAGCCCGGTCAGCCACGCCATCCCCGAGGGTCGCGACGACATCTCCGTGGGCACCGTCGGCGTCATCTACCCGAACATGGAGAACCGCTTCGTCGACCCCGCCACCGGCGAGGACGTGGGCGTGGGCGAACGCGGCGAACTCTGGTGCCGCGGCCCGAACGTGATGAAGGGCTACCTGAACAACCCGGAGGCCACCGAGGCCACCCTGGACGCGGACGGCTACCTGCACACGGGCGACGTGGCGGTCATCGACGCGGACGGCATCGTGACCATCGTCGACAGGGTCAAGGAGCTGATCAAGTACAAGGGCTACCAGGTCCCGCCCGCTGAACTGGAAGCCGTGCTGCTGACCCACCCGCAGATCGCCGACGCCGCGGTGGTCGGCGTCATCGACGCCGAGGGCGAGGAGGTGCCGAAGGCCTTCGTCGTCCGCCAGGCGGGCGCGGACGACCTCGACGACGCGGGCGTGATGAGCTTCGTCGCGGAACGCGTGGCGCCGCACAAGAAGGTGCGGGTCGTGGAGTTCATCGAGGCGATCCCGAAGTCGGCGGCGGGCAAGATCCTCCGCAAGGACCTCCGGGCGCGCGAGAAGGCTGGTTCCTGACCTGATTCAGTCCTGACGAGGCCCCCGGTGCGCGTCGCCGGGGGCCTCTTCGCTGTGCGCGGTGGTCGCCGGACCTGACCGGTCATCGTGCTCTTCGGCGGCGGTGGCGCGGGGCAAGATCGTGGGTGCCTGTCCGTGACCCGTGAAGCGGTCGCGGCTGCCCAGACCTGCTCATCTGGCTGCTGGCCAGGTGTTCGGAGTCGTCGAAGTGGTCCCGAAGGAGCCTTGCCGGTTTCAGGGCGTGCCCTCGCCGGGCGGCAGGTCTCCGAGATGGTGGGGATGCGTCGACGCCTTGCGTACCAGCGGGTGCCGGGTCCTCGCACCATCTCGTCGACCTCCACGAGGGCAACCACACGCGTCAAGGGGGCAGTCCCAGCGCACGGTCGCGTGTG